>NZ_JBHWVI010000047.1:0-46823 GCF_042737005.1 Streptomyces sp. NPDC060027 | reverse complement strand
TCCTCGCCGGTGATCAGGCCGTCGACGGCGGAGAACTGGCCGGTGACACCGATCGCGGCACGGACCGCCTGGGGGTCGGCGGCGAGATCGTGGCCCGCGACCTGGGCCTGCCCTCCGTCGGCCGAGATGAGCGTGGACAGGATCTTCACGGCGGTGGTCTTGCCGGCGCCGTTCGGGCCGAGCAGCGCGAACACGGACCCGGCCGGGATACGCAGATCGATGCCGTCGAGCACGGCCTTGTCGCCGTACGACTTGCGCAGACCGACCGCGGAGACGGCGGCCGGTGGCTGGGGAGCGCTGGTCCGGCTGGACGTGGGCATGACAGATGAAGGCATGGGGCCCTCCGGTCGAAGGCTGAAGTGGGTGAGGGTGGGCCGGTCGAGGCGGTGACGCTCAGGCCTTGGCGCGGCGGATGTCGATGTTGCCGTGCCGGGTGCGGGCGCGGACCTGGACGGTGTCCTCGCTCTGCTCCGGGGTCTCGGACGCGGTGAGCGTGTTGCGCACCTGGCCGGAGCCCGAGCTGACGTCGAGCCAGGCGGCCGTGCCCTCGCGGACACCGACCTCGATGGCGCCGTAGGAGGTCTCCAACTGGACGGTGCCGCGGGCCACTTCGCCCACCCGCAGGGTGCCGTGGGCGGTGGTGGCGGTGACCGAGTCCTCGGCCCGCCGGATCTCGATGTCGCCGTTGGCGCCGCTCACCCGCAGCTCGCCGGTCGCGGCGCCGACGGTCGTGGTGCCGTGCGAGTTCTTCAGGACGGCCGGACCGTCGACGAGGCCGACGCGCAGGCTGCCGGAGCTGGTGGTGATCTCGGCCATGCCCTCGACGCGGTCCACGGTGATCGACCCGTGCGACGCCTTCAGCTGCAGCGGTCCGGTCGTGTCGAGGCGGACGTCACCGGACGACGTCTTCACCCGGACCTCGCCGAGCCGGCCCTCGCCGAGCACCTGGGCCCAGGAGCCGGTCATGTCGACGCGCGAGCCCGTGGGAAGTTCGACCGTCACGTCGACGGTGCCGGTGCGGCCGAACAGATTGGACTTGGGCGTCCTGACGGTCAGCGCGCCGCTGGTGTACGTGACCTCGGTCTGCTCGGCCGTCCGCACGTCCAGGTCCTTCTTCGGGTCGCGGGGCCGCACCTCGACGACCGTGTCGAGCCGGTCGACCGCGGTGAACTGGATGGAACCGGCCTCCACGTGCGTCGTGGCCGAGATCGCTTCAGGAGTTTCGAAAGAAGGCATGGCTGTCCCGTCCTCTTGAGTCTCTGGGGCGTCCCCGCTGGTGGGACGTGGTGCGGATGAAGTGGAACGGGCGGAGGCGCGGCTAGCGCACCCAGCCCGTGAAGCTCTGTCCGACGGTGCGGGCCTTCTCCGTCGTACGCGGCCTGGTGTCGCCGTCGACCGCGGACGACACGGCGCGCACCAGCCACGCGTTGACCGACAGGCCCTCTCGGTTCGCGGCCTCCTCGGCGCGGGCCTTGAGGTGGGCGGGCAGGCGCAGGTTGACGCGGGCGGTGCCGCCCTCGTCGCCCTCGGCCGGGACCGGGGCCCTGAACGGTTCGACGGGCGGGGCCGGCTCCGCGGGGGCGCCGCCGTCGGTGGGCGGAAGTGTCACCACGAAGTCGGGGTCGAGCCCGCGCAGCCGTACGTCGACCGAGCCGGGGGCGAGTTCACGGGTGATCTCGTCCATCGCGGCGGAGAGCACGTTGAGCATGGTCAGCCGGGTCGCCGACTCCAGGGGAGCGGTGAGCCTCTCGGCCAGCTCGCGGGCTTCGTCGCCGCCGGCCTCGGCAGCCACCGCGAGTTCGCGGCGGAGGGTGTCGACATACGGGGTGAGGTCCATAGCGCCATCATGGCATCACTGTGGTGCCATACGCAAGCCTGAATGGTGCCGCGCGGCGTGAACTCGGGGGCGGTCGTTCTACCTGCGAAAATGCGGAGAGGTGACTCGGTTCGTTGGGGTGTCATGGGTGTGCGCGGGCTTTTGGGTGCGCGGAATGGCGTCAAGTGGCACCCGATGGCACCCGGTGGCACCCGGTGGCGCCAGGTGGTGTCAGATGGTGCCAGTGGAGGGTGTGTGCCATTGGGGGTGTCGCTCGGCTCGTGTGATGCCGCGTGGTGCCAAGTGATGCCGTGTGACGCCAAGTGGTGCCGTGTGACGCCAAGTGGTGCCGTGGGGTGCCACATGCCGGCAGGCGATGGCGGGTGATGGCACCGGAGGTGATCTGGCTCCACCTCGCGGTCCGCCACCGGCACTCGTCCGCCGCGGGGAAGTCCGGGTACGCCGAAGGCGGCGACCCCGGGGTGTGGGGTCGCCGCCTTGTGTGTGGCTGTGAGGCCTGTGGGCTGATCAGTACCAGCCGTTGGCCTGCCAGAAGTTCCAGGCGTCGGCGGGGCTGCCGTAGCGCGAGTTCATGTAGTCCAGGCCCCACTTGATCTGGGTCTTGGGGTTGGTCTTCCAGTCGGAGCCGGCGGTGGCCATCTTCGAACCGGGCAGAGCCTGGACCAGGCCGTAGGCGCCGGACGAGGAGTTCGTGGCGCTGACGTTCCAGCCGCTCTCGTGCTCGACGATCTTGCTGAAGGCGTTGAACTGCGCGGCGTCCGGAATCATCTTGTGCGCGATCGACTTCGCGGAGGAGGCGGCAGTGGGCGTGGCGGCCTGAGCGGGCGCCGCGGCCAGAACCATACCGGTGGTGGCAGCGGCCACGGCGACACCGGCGAGGGCCTTCTTCGGGGAAGTGACGATGCGGCGGATGACAGAGACGGACACGGAGAACCTTTTTCTTCGGGGACATGGAGTCGCTCGCATCCCGTGACCACGTGGTGTGTGGAGGGGGCGTACGTCGGCGCCGCGATCCCGAGTGGGCTCGTGGCGCCTGGCGACTGCTCCAGAGAAACAGGCTTGAGACGCGTCCGCAATGACCCCTTTTACTAGTCGTGGTCGCATTCGAGGCGAAAGCCCCTCATGTGACGTGGCTCTCAAACCCCAGGTCAGAGGGCATGACGACGCGTTCATGTCATGGCGTGAGCTCTACGAAGCCGCTTCGTATGTGACCTGGGTCCTGTGGCCCGGTTCACCCCGCACCTGACGGACGGTGCGGGGCGCCGCACGGAGTGCCGCCGGGCGATGTGACGTGGGTCCCGGATCACCGGGGGTCGAACGTGACCGGGCTCTCGAAAGCCGCCCGGCGCGTGGCCCGGCGCAGCGCCTTGAGGAGGGTTCCGCCGACCGTCAGGGTCAGGAGGACGGTGACGACCGCCCGGCCCAGGTCCCAGCCGAGGGACGTGGCCAGGCAGTACGCGAGGAAACGGGCGAGGTTGGCGGGGACCGCGGAGTGCGGGTCGAAGGCGACGTTCGAGGCCAGCGCGTCCATGAAGGGCCAGCCGGCCAGATTCATGGCGGTGCCGTAGGCGAAGGCGGCGAGGAAGCCGTATCCGGCGAGCATCAGCAGTTCTCCGCGGCCGCGCAGGCGGTCCGCGCCAGGCAGCAGTCCGGCGCCCATCGTGAACCAGCCCATGGCCAGCATCTGGAAGGGCATCCAGGGCCCCACCCCGCCGGTCAGCAGTGCCGACGCGAACATCGTCACGGACCCGAGCACGAATCCGAAGCCCGGCCCGAGGACTCGTCCGCTCAGCACCATCAGGAAGAACATCGGCTCGATGCCCGCGGTCCCGGCCCCGATCGGGCGGAGAGCGGCGCCGGTCGCGGCCAGCACGCCGAGCATGGCGACCGCCTTCGGGCCGAGCCCCGACTCGGAGATCGTCGCCGCGACCACCGCGACCAGCAGGACGAGGAGCCCCGCGAACAGCCACGGAGCGTCCTGGGCGTGCGCGCTGACCTGCGAGCCGGGCCCCGCGAAGAGCGGCCAGGCGAATCCCGCGACTCCGGTGGCGCTGACCAGGGCGAGGGCGGCGACGGAGCGCGGGCCGAGACGGATGGCCCTGGCCTGGGGATGAGGCCGGGAGTGGGGCCGGGAGTCGTGGACGGCGGTTTCGGGGGCGCTCATACGAGGGCCTTCCTGACCTGGGCGACGGTGAGCCACGGCTCGGGGGCCAGGATCTTGGCGACCTGCGGGGCGAAGGACGGAGACGCGACGACCACCTCGGCGGTGGGGCCGTCGGCGACGATCTCACCGTCCGCGAGGATCACCACACGGTGGGCGAGGTCGGCGGCGAGTTCCACGTCGTGGGTGGCCAGCACGATGGCGTGCCCCTCGGCGGCCAGTCCGCGCAGCACGGTGACCAGCCGGGCCTTCGCCGCGTAGTCGAGACCGCGGGTCGGCTCGTCGAGGAGCAGCAGCGGGGGGCGCGCCGTCAGGACGATGGCGAGCGCCAGCGCCAGCCGCTGCCCCTCCGACAGATCACGGGGGTGCGTGTCGTCCGCGATGTCCGGCAGCAGCCCGGACACCAGAGCCCGGCAGGTCCCGGCCTCGGCCCCGGCGTCCTCGTCGGCCGCCGCGCACTCGGCGGCCACCGTGTCCGCGTACAGCAGATCCCGGGGCTCCTGCGGTACGAGTCCCACACGGCGTACGAGGTCGCGCGGCGCCGTGCGATGCGGCACCGCCCCACCGACCCGTACGGATCCGGCCGTCGGCTCGACCAGCCCGACCAGGGCTCCGAGCAGCGTCGACTTCCCGGCGCCGTTGCGGCCCATCAGTGCGATGGTCTCGCCGGGCCCCGCGGTGAGGTCGACCCGGCGGAGCGCCTCGACGCGCCCGCGCCGGACGGCCAGCTTCTCCACGACGGCCACGTCCGCCGGGAGCGGCGCGGTCTCGGGGGTGCGCCTGCGGAGGAGACGGGAGAGGGAGAAGGGGGAGGCGACGGGAGGGGCGAGGGGGGAGGCGGGGTGCGCCGGTGCCGAAGGGAGGGGGAGGGCCGTGGCGGGCCGCGTGCCTCCGGTGCCGACGGCGTTCTCGGCGCGCCCGGTCGGCCCGGGGTCTGCGGTGACCGCGGTGGATTCCGAGGGTGTCGTGGAGAGCCGCTCGCGCAGTGGTCCCGCACGGCGTCGCGCGTCGCGCACGGTCAGGGGGAGCGGGGACCAGCCGACCAGGCGGCCCAGTTCCACCACCGGGGGGCAGACCGGGGAGACGGCCATGATCTCGGACGGGGTGCCGAGCGTCAGGGGTGCTCCCGGCGCGGGCAGGAGGGCGAGCCGGTCGGCGTACTGCACGACGCGTTCCAGGCGGTGCTCGGCCATGAGGACCGTGGTGCCGAGGTCGTGGACCAGGCGCTGCAGGACGGCGAGGACCTCCTCGGCGGCGGCGGGGTCCAGGGCCGAGGTGGGTTCGTCGAGGACCAGGACCCGGGGGTGCGGGGTGAGCACCGAGCCGATCGCGACCCGCTGCTGCTGGCCACCGGAGAGGGTGGCGATCGGGCGGTCGCGGAGGTCGGCCAGGGAGAGGAGGTCCAGGGTCTCCTCGACACGGCGCCGCATCACGGCCGGTGCCAGGCCCAACGACTCCATGCCGTAGGCGAGTTCGTCCTCCACGGTGTCCGTCACGAAGTGGGACAGCGGGTCCTGACCGACCGTGCCGACCACGTCCGCGAGTTCGCGCGGCTTGTGGGTGCGGGTGTCCCGTCCGGCGACGGTGACCCGGCCGCGCAGCGTTCCGCCCGTGAAGTGCGGGACGAGTCCGCTCACCGCGCCGAGCACCGTCGACTTGCCGACCCCGGACGGGCCGACGAGCAGGACCAGTTCGCCCTCCGGGACCTCGAAGTCCACGCCCCGGACGGTGGGTTCGGCGGCCCCGGCGTACGTCACGGAGACATCCTCGAAGCGGATCATGAGGGCTCCTCGGGGGCCGGGGTTCGCTGGGGGGTCGGGGCCACGAAGGCAGGGAGCAGACCGAGCAGGACCGCCGCCGCCGGCCAGAGGGGAAGGGCGGGGGCCACCAGGGGGATGACCCCGGGGCGCAGCGCGGCGGGATCGTAGGACGCGGCGACGATCATCAGGGCCGCCACCGCGACGCCCGACCCGGCGACCAGCCAGGCCCGTACGCCCCAGGCGTCCGGCCGGTACCGCGTCCGCGGTGAGCGGCGGCCGCCCAGCCACAGGCCGCCGAGCGCCGCGGCGAGACCGGCCAGCAGGACCGGCAGGCCGTAGGTGTCGCCCTCGGCGGTCAACAGCCCGTATGTGCCCGCGCACACGCCGATCAGACCGCCCAGGGTGAGGGCTCCGGTGGTCCGGTGGACGGCGGGCGGGACCTGCGCCGTCCGCCCGTACCCGCGTGCGTCCATCGCCGCCGCCAGCGCGACCGAACGTTCCAACGCGCCTTCCAGCACCGGGAGTCCGACGTGCAGCAGGCCGCGCAGGCCCCGGTCGGGGCGGCCGCGGAGCCGGCGCGCGGCGCGCAGCCGCTGGACGTCGGCGATCAGATGCGGGGCGAAGGTGAGCGCGACGACCACCGCGACGCCCGCCTCGTACAGCGCTCCCGGCAGCGACTTGAGCAGCCGCGCCGGGTTCGCGAGGGCGTTCGCCGCTCCGACGCAGACGAGGAGCGTGGCCAGCTTCAGGCCGTCGTACAGCGCGAAGAGCAGGCCCTCGGCGGTGACCCGGCCGCCGATGCGGACCCCCTGAGCCCAGTGCGGGAGGGGGAGCTCGGGGAGCGTGACGATCACATGGGTGCCGGGGATGGGGGAGCCGAGGAGGACGGCGAAGGCCAGGCGGATGGCGAGGACGGCCGCGGCCAGCTTGACGAAGGCGGTGTAGGAGCGCGCCCAGGGGGCGTCGGTGCGATGGGTGGCCACTACGTAGCCCGCTACTCCTATGAGGAGGGCGAGCAGGAGGGGGTTCGTGGTGCGGGAGGCCGCCGTGCCGAGACCCAGCGCCCAGATCCACCAGGCACCGGGGTGCAGGGCGTCCGCGCGCGTCCGCGCTGCGGGGGAGTACCCCGGTCGCCGGCCCGGCCCGGCCCCCACCGCCGACCACCACCGCACCACCCCGGCTCCCCGCCCTCGCCCGGGCACGCCCTGCTCGGACGCGCCCTGCTGGGACAGCCCCTGCTCGGGCACGCCCGGCTCGGAGGGCCCTGCCCCGGGCACGCCCTGCTCGGGCACGCCCTGCTCGGACGCTTCCTTCTCTGGCGTGCTCCGCGCGGGCAGGGGCAGCGTTCGGTGGGTCGTGGAGGGGCGGTCCGTGGCGGTGGTGGTGGGGCGTTCGTGGTCGCCCTTGTTCATGATGCGCGCCTCAGTGCCTGTTCCGGCGGGCCTGCCAGACGGCACCCGCGCCCAGCACCGCCACCGCGGCGGCGCCCGTCAGCAGGCCCACCGAGGGGCCGTGGTGGGCCGGCTCGGAGGGGTGCGGCCGGGCGGACGCGGTCGGCTCGGTGGCCGCGACCGGGTCGCCGCAGCCCGTTCGCGGATAGCCCGCTATCGCGCACAGAAGGGCGTTGGTGTCGTAGCGCAGGGGTTTGGCGACCGTGGCCAGGGCCTCGGCGGTGCTCGCGTCGGGGGCGACGCGGGCGCAGGCGGTGCGCGGGGACGGCGGCGTCTCGCCGGACGGCGCGTCGGCGGCCGTTCCGGAGTCGACGACCAGGGCCACGCGCTTCTTGCCCTGCTGGGCGGGCGTCCCGGCGCATATCGCGGCGAAGTCCCGCTTCCCGCGCGGCTGCACGGCGTGCTGGGAGTCCTCGCTCACCGCGAAGCGGAAGCCCTGGACATCGCCGTCGGACGGCCGCGCGGTCGACGGACCCTGGGTGGCGTACGTCCACTTCCCGCCGGTCAGGTCCCAGAAGGACCAGTAGCGGTAGCCGACGGCCCGGGCCTGCCCCGCGCCGCCGAGGACGAGGAGCAGAAGGGCCAGCGCGAGCGCCAGGGCGGGCGCGGTCGTCCGACGGCTGGTCACAGCTGCTGCTTCTTGTTGCGGCCGCTGATCAGGAAGCCGATGCCGATGCCGGCGACCAGGCCGATGCCGATGATCCACCAGACGCCGAGCCCGTTGCCGTCGTCCTTCTTCTCGTCGTTCTTCTTCTCGCTCGGGGTGGCCGAGGCGCCGGCCGCGCTCGGCGTCGGGCCCGTGGCGCCCAGCTTCGCGACCAGGTCCTGGCCGCCGAAGTCGCGCGGGTCGGTGCCGGTGGCGTGCGCGGCGAAGATCAGCTGCGCGTACGCGGCGGGGCCCGACGTGGCCGCCCAGTCGGCGGAGTTCTTCTCCAGCCAGGCGAGCGGCTTCTGCGCGTCCTTCGTCGCACCGATGGCCGCCAGGGCCACGACCGCGTCGGCCGTGTTGCCGTAGTCGGGCTGGTCCTTGGCGCCCGGGAGCGCGGACTTCAGGTACGAGGTCTTCGCCAGCGCCTTGGCGAGATAGCCGGCGCCGTTCCCCGCCGCGTCCGCCATGCTGGGGGTGTCGGCGACGACGCAACCCGTGAGGTCGAACGCGTTGCCGGTCTCCGCCACGAAGCCCTGGCCCATGCCGGCCGTCACGCCCGCCGCGGTCGCGTCCGCGTTCGCCGCCAGCTTGCCCTTCTTGTCGGGCTGGTAGGCGAAGGCGCCCGCGCCATCGCCCTCGCACGGCGTCGACAGCTTCAGCAGGGCGTCGTAGGGAGACTTGCCGTCCTTGGAGACGCCCTGGGGCTTCTCGCCGACCGCCTTCAGCGCGCCGATCACGACGGACGTCGAGTTGGCGTCGCTGGGGCCACCGGCCATGTAGCCCCAGCCGCCGTCCTTGTTCTGCGCGGACTTCAGCCAGGTCACGGCCTTGCCGGTGGCGTCGTCGTGCCCGCCGAGCGCGGCGAGGGCCTGGACGGCGGCCGCGGTGCTGTTGGTGTCGACCTGCGTCTTGGCGTCGCACGCGGCCGCGGCGTCGGCGCGGTACGCGGCGAACGCGCCGTTCGCGCACTGCTGCCCGGTCAGCCAGTCGACGGCCTTCTCGGCGGGCCGCACCTTGACGGTGTGCTGGGCGAGCAGCGCGAGCGCCTGCCGCCAGACGCCGTCGTAGGTCGGGTCGGTGGAGCCGTACAGGCCCGAGGGGATCGCCGTCGAGGGCGACGCCGAGGGGGACGAGTCGGCGGCGGACGCGGCCGGCGCGACGACCGCCCCGATCACGACGGTGGCGGCCAGTACCGCTGCGGTGCGGCGAACAATCATGACTCTCCCTGCGGGGAGCCGGGCAGCACCGGGCACGTTGAGGCATCCGGGCGGCTCCGGCTCCGTATCCCTCGACGGTGCCGGCCGTCGGCGGGCTGCCGAGGGCGCGAGCCGGTCACGTCCCGTCCGAGGCGATCCGGCTCACCACCGAAGTGGCTCACGGTTGCGGGTCAGCGCCGGATTTGCACCGGCTTCTCCTCGTACGGGTGTGATGACGACGCGCTCACTCTACCGGCCGCACGGAATCCGCCGAGTGTCGCCTGGGGCACGGGCTCGGAGTGATCCAGGCGACATCCGCTAGGTTCGGGCCATGCGAACGGGGAGACTGCTCGGCTCGGGGCGTTCGGCGGACGTCTACGAGATCGACGAGGCGTGGGTGCTGCGGCGGGACCGCGAGGGCTGGGGAGACGCGACGGCCGAGGCGGCGGTGATGCAGCACGTCCGCTCGCACGGCTATCCGGTGCCGGCTGTGCGGGCGGCGACCCGCGGCGATCTGGTGATGGAGCGGCTGTCCGGTCCGACCATGCTGGAGGCCTTCGGGCAGGGCCTGCTCTCCGCCCAGGAGGCGGGCCTCGCCCTGGCGCGGCTGCTGCGCAAGCTGCACGCCGTGCCCGCCCGGCTCTCCGCCGATCCCGCCGTCCGCGTCCTGCACCTGGATCTGCACCCCGACAACGTGATGCTCACGCCGGACGGCCCGAAGGTCATCGACTGGGCCAACGCCGAGGAGGGGCCGCCGGGTCTCGACTGGGCCATGTCCGCCGTGATCCTCGCCCAGGTCGCCGTCGGCGGCGAGCCGGTCGGGGACGTGGCCGCCGAGACGCTGGACGCGTTGCTCGACGGGAACGAGGACCAGGTGACCGAGGAAGGGCTCGTGGAGGCGGGGCGGCGCCGGGCGGCCAATCCGACCATGAGCGCGCACGAGGGCCAACTCCTGGGAGAGGCGGACGGGTTGATCCGCGCGCTGCTGCACTGAGCGGTGGCCGGAGCCGCGGGTCACCGCACGTGTGCGGGGACCGTGGCCTCCACCGGCTGGCACAGCACCAGGGCGAGATCGTCGGTGAGGGGCGCGCCGGTGTGCTGGAGCAGACGGTCGTGCAGGATGCCCAGGGCGTCCTCGGGGAGCGGCTCGCGCAGCGCGAGGGCGGCCTCGCCGAGCAGCGGGAACGGGATGCCCTCCGGGTCGCGGCCCTCGGCCAGGCCGTCCGTGTAGAGGAGCAGACGGTCGCCCGGCTGGAGTCGCACGCGGTACTGGCGGGGATCGGGGCGCAGCCCCAACGGCGGTGAGGGAACCTTGGGTTCGAGAAATTCGATGCTCCGGCCGGAGCGCAGCGGCGCGGGGTGACCGCAGTTGACCAGCCGCACCTCGCCGGGCGCGAACTCGGCGAGCAGGGCGGTGACGAAGTCCTCCGGTCCCAGCTCCGGTGTGAGGCGCGTGTCGAGGCTGCCGGCGAGGGACGGCAGGTCCGGTGCCGTGTAGGCGAGTTCACGGAAACAGGTGATCGTCTCGGCGGTCAGCCGGAGGGCGTCGAGGCCGTGTCCGCGTACGTCGCCCACCAGGACCCGCAGTCCGTACGGGGTCACCGCGACGTCGCACAGATCGCCGCCGACCGTCGACTCGTCGGCGGAGCAGTGGTAGCGGGTGCACACCTGAGTGCCGTCCAGGGTGCGGGAGATGGGCCGTAGGACCGCCTCCTGGGTGACCCGGGTGACCTCGCGGGAGCGCGCGAGCGCGGCGGTCAGGCGCTCGCCCCGGCCGGCGGCGTGCACGGTGACCGCGCAGCCGAGCAGCAGCCCGCCGAAACGGACGCCGAAGTCGAAGCCGGCCACGGTGTCGTCGCCGAGATCCGTCGCGAGTCCCAGCGCCGCCGCCCAGGCGCAGACCAGCAGGGTGCACCGCACCCCGAACCGCACGCACGCCAGCAACGGCCCGATCAGCAGCAGGGTGACCAGGGACGGCACCCGGTGGTCCACCAGATGCGGCAGGGCGACCGGCAGACAGGCGGCCGGCGGCACCAGCGTCAGCCAGGAGAACCCGGTTCTGACGTGCCCTCCGCCTCCGCCGTCGGCGGACATCCGCTCACCCCGCTGCTCGCTCTCGCGCATCACCCGACGATCCCCGAAAATCGCCCCCGCCACCCTCGCCGACGGAGACTTGATCGCATCTCGCCGCAAGGTGCCCGGAAGTGACGTCGTGCTGCGAGCTTTCTGTCCGAGTCGGTGGAGCGGCGCATCGCGCGCGGGCGATCCGGCCACACTGGTCCGCGTGTCCGACAAGACGGCCGGTGGACGGCCCGGCAATCTGCCCTCACAGACGCGGAGTTTCATCGGACGGCTGGAGGAACTCGGCCGACTGGAGCGAGAGCTGGACCCGGGCGCCGGGACCGGCCGGCTGGTGAGCGTGATCGGTACCGGAGGGGTCGGCAAGACCCGGCTCGCGCTGCGGGCCGCCGGCCGGATCGACGGCGCGTACCCGGACGGCGCCTGGCTGGTGGAGCTCTCCCCGCTGCACACCGCCGGCCTGGTGGGCCTCGCCGTCGTGGAGGCGCTGCGGCTCACCGACCGGTCGACACGGCCGGTCACCGAGGTGGTCGCCGAATGGGCCGAGGGCAAAAGGCTGTTGCTGGTCCTCGACTCCTGTGAGCACGTCCTCGCGGGCTGCGTGGACTTCGTCGAGGAGCTGCTGCCCCTTCTGCCGGGCCTGCGGGTCCTCGTCACCAGCCGTGAGCCGCTCGGCCTGCCGGGCGAACACGTCCTGCACCTGGACCCGCTGCCGATCGCCGACGACGCGGTGGCCCTGTTCGCCGACCGCGCGGCCGAGACCGGACGCACCCTCGACGACAGCGACCGTCCCGTCGTGGAGGCCGTCTGCCGTCGGCTCGACGGCATCCCGCTCGCCATCGAGCTCGCCGCCGTCCGGCTCGGCGGGATCACCCTGGACCAGCTGAGCGGCCTGCTCGGCGAGCGGCTGCCGTCCCGGCTCGACCTGCTCGCCGCGCGCGAGGGCGAGGGGCCGCCCCGCCACCAGACCCTGCGGACGGCCATCGGCTGGAGCCACGAGCTGTGCGCACCCCTGGAACGGCTGCTGTGGGCCCGGCTCTCGGTCTTCGCGGGCGGCTTCTGCGTGAGCGCCGCCGACGCCGTCTGCGCGGGCGGGCCGCTGCCCGCCGACCTGATTCCCGGCCTGCTCGCCCGGCTCGTCGAGCAGTCCATCGTGGGCCGCCACCCCACCGACCCCGCCCGCTACCGGCTCCTCGACACCGTGCGGGAGTTCGGCACCGACTGGCTGCGCGCGCTGGGCGAGGAGCACACCGTACGGCTGCGCCACCGCGACCACTACCGGTGGCTGGCCCGGCAGGGCTGCGCCGAGTGGAACACCGCACGCCAGGCGGCCTGGTGCGAGCGGGTCCTCACCGAGCACGCCAATCTCCGCGCGGCCATGGACTGCGCGCTCACCGGGTCCGACGGACGGGTCGCCCTGGCGATGGCGTCCGACATCGGCTTCCTGTGGCGGCACTGCGGCTATGTGCGCGACGCCCGGCACTGTCTCGACCAGGCGATGGCCGCCGACTCGGCTCCCGGCCCCGACCGTACCCGCGCGGTGTGGACCCGGGGCGCGGTCGCGCTGCTCCAGGGCGATCTGGAGGCCGCGGCCAACTGGGCGGTGCGTTGCGCCGACGCGGCGAGGGAAGAGGCAGACCCGGCGGCGGTGGTGGCCGCGCTGTACCTGCGGGGCGGGCAACTCGCCCTGAGCGGGCGCCTGTCCGAGGCGGTCGACGTCCTGGCCGGCGCGCCTCGGCTGCCCGTCCGGGGGGACTGGCTCGGGGCGGCACAGCTCCAGGTCCGGGTGGCGCTGTCGTACGCGTATCTGTTGCGCGGGGAGCAGGAACGGGCGCGCGCGGTGGCCGAGGAGGTGCGCGCGGCGAGCCTGGCGTGCGGGGAGTCGTGGGCGGGAGCCTTCGCCGACGGGCTCGTGGCCCAGATCGATCTGGCCCGCGGGGACATCGGTGCGTCCGTCGCCAACGCCCGCACCGCGCTGGCCGGGCACGGGCTGCTGCACAACACCGTGGGCGCGGCGATGGCCCTCGACGTGCTCGCCGCGGGGATCGGTGCGGCGGGCGACGGCCGTCGCGCGGCCCGCCTTCTCGGCATCGGCGAGCGCGTGTGGGAACTCACCGGGCGGGCCCAGATGGACTCACCCGATCTGATCGCCACCCGCCGCTCATACGAACTCCGCGTCCGCGGCGAGATCGGCGACCCGGCGTACGAGAAGGCCTACGAGGAGGGGCGCACGATGGCGTACGAGGAGGGGCTCGACTACGCGGCCCACAGCCACAGCCGCTGAGTTCCGGGGCGGGGGCGTCACACCGCCACGTACGTCACCGGGTCGCTGCCCGGCACGGCCTCCGCCCGTCCCAGCTTCACCAGTCGCCGTACATGTGCCTCGGCCTCGGAGACCGCGATGTTCCGTGATCCGTAGGGGATGTCGGCCCAGGGGCGGTTCCACTCCATGAGCTCGGCGAGCTGCCACGGCGTGAGCGGGACGGAGAGGAGGGTGAGCAGGCCGGTGAGCCGCTCCTCGTGGTGCGTGAGCAGCTCCGCGACTCGGGACGGGGCGTCGGTGAACACGTGCTGGTGGGCCGGGAGCACCTCGGCGGGGTCGAGGCGGCCGACGCGCTCCAGGGAGTCGAGGTAGTCGCCGAGCGGATCGGCGATCTCGCCGAGGCTCTCGATCCCGTTCGCGGAGGGGGGACGCCCGTGGGTGTCCGGGTCCTCGTAGAGGCCGATGTGCGGGGTGATCCTCGGGAGCAGGTGGTCGCCGGAGAACAGGCGTCCGTTCCCGGGCAGCCGGGCCGGGTGCTCCTCCTCCAGGTGGAGGCAGACGTGTCCGGGCGTGTGGCCGGGGGTCCAGACGGCGCGCAGCCGGCGGCCGGGCAGCGCGAGGAATTCGCCGGGGACGATCTCGCGGTCGGGGAGCGCGGGGGAGAAACCGGGCAGGGTGCTGGGGCGGCGTACGGACGTGCTTGCCTCGCGCAGCGGGGCGATGTGCTCCTCCGGGGCGCCGGAGGCCGCCAACTTGGCTGCCATGTAGCCGAACCAGCGCTCGGGCCGGTTCTCCCGGGTGCGCCGGACGATCGCCGTGTCGGCGGCGTGCATCGCGATCCAGGCGCCGGACGCCTCGCGGACCCGGCCCGACAGGCCGTGGTGATCGGGGTGGTGGTGGGTGATGACCACGCCGTGGATCTCCGCGACGGAGGTTCCGCAGTCGGTGAGTCCCCCGACGAGGGTGTCCCAGGAGGCGGGGTCGTCCCAACCCGTGTCGATGAGCACGGGTCCCGCGTCGGTGTCGACCAGGTACACCAGCGTGTGGCCGAGCGGGTTGTCCGGGATGGGGACCCTGATCGACCGTACGCCCCCGCCGTGATCGGTCACCTGCGTCATGCGCTTCCACCCATCGCCGAGTTGTCGCCACTATAACTAGAACGAGTTCCAATGGGAGCCCGAGTCGACTGTTCTGTCCGTGGAGGCGGCCGCGTCCGTGCCGTGGACTCATCCGGCCGGAACTGGTATCAGTTCTCGTATCTGATGAAGCGTCAGAAGTGGTGGCAGAGAGCGTCCTTGGAGGCAGTCGGCCATGACCGAGCTCGTGGAACACGGACAGCTGTTCATCGGCGGGGAGTTGACCGACCCCCTCGGCAAGGACGTCATCGAGGTGATCTCGCCGCACACCGAGGAGGTCATCGGCCGGGTGCCGCACGCCTCGGCGGCCGACGTCGACCGGGCCGTCGCCGCCGCGCGCGAGGCGTTCGACCAGGGCCCCTGGCCGCGGATGAGCCTCGACGAGCGGATCGCGGTCGTGACGCGGATCAAGGACGCGATCGCCGTACGCCACGAGGAGATCGCCCGCGTCATCTCCTCCGAGAACGGCTCCCCCTACTCCTGGAGCGTCCTCGCGCAGGCCCTCGGCGCGATGATGGTGTGGGACGCGGCGATCACGGTCGCGCGCGGCTACACGTACGAGGAGGCGCGCGACGGAGTCCTCGGCAGGATTCTGGTGCGCCGTGAGCCGGTGGGCGTGGTGGCGGCCGTGGTGCCGTGGAACGTCCCGCAGTTCGTGGCGGCGGCCAAGCTCGCGCCCGCGCTGCTGACCGGCTGCACCGTCGTCCTGAAGCCGTCGCCCGAATCGCCCCTGGACGCCTATCTGCTCGGGGAGATCGCGAAGGAGGCCGGGCTGCCCGAGGGGGTGCTCTCGATCCTCCCGGCGGACCGCGAGGTCAGCGAGTACCTGGTCGGACACCCCGGCATCGACAAGGTCTCCTTCACCGGCTCGGTCGCGGCGGGCAAGCGGGTGATGGAGGTCGCCGCACGCCATCTCACCCGCGTGACCCTGGAGTTGGGCGGCAAGTCGGCGGCCGTGGTGCTGCCGGACGCGGACCTCGACACCTCGGTCCCCGGGATCGTCTCGGCGGCCTGGATGAACAACGGCCAGGCGTGTGTCGCCCAGACCCGCATCCTCGTACCGCGCTCGCGCTACGACGAGTTCGCGGACGCCTTCGCCACCGCGGCGAACGCGCTGGTCGTCGGCGACCCGCTCGACCCGGCCACCCAGGTCGGCCCGCTGGTCGCCGAGCGGCAGCGGCGGCGCAACCTCGACTACATCCGCATCGGCCAGGAGGAGGGCGCCAAGATCCTGGCGGGCGGTGGACGTCCGCAGGGCCTCGACCGCGGCTGGTACGTCGAGCCGACCCTCTTCGGCGACGTCGACAACTCGATGCGCATCGCCCGGGAGGAGATCTTCGGCCCGGTGATCTGTCTGCTCCCCTACGGCGACGAGACCGAGGCCGTGAAGATCGCCAACGACTCCGACTACGGGCTGAGCGGCAGCGTCTGGACGGCGGACGTCGCCCATGGCATCGACATCGCCCGCCAGGTCCGTACCGGCACCTACTCGGTCAACACCTTCAGCCTCGACATGCTGGGACCGTTCGGCGGCTACAAGAACTCGGGCCTGGGCCGGGAGTTCGGGCCCGAGGGATACGGCGAGTTCCTGGAGCACAAGATGATCCACCTGCCGGCCGGCTGGGAGGCGTGAGGATGGGCGACCGCTGGCAGGTCGAGGTCGACCGCTCCGTCTGCATCGGCTCCGCCCAGTGCGTCCACCACGCCCCGGACGCCTTCCGTCTCGACGCCGGCATGCAGTCCCACCCGGTCGAACCGGAGACCGACGCCAACGAGAAGATCCTCGAAGCCGCCGAGGGCTGCCCGGTCGAGGCCGTCATGATCTCCCTGCTGGGCAGCGGCGAACCGGTGTTCCCGCCGGAGGAATAGGGGCGGGGCCGGACGCGGGGACTTCCCCGTCCCGGATACCCTCCAGCCGATCCGACGGATCGACCGGAGAGATCGAGGGGCGCTTCGGCGCCGCCTGCGTACGGCTGGACTCCGACGGAGAGCGGGAGGTCCTGTGGATCGAGCGGTCGTGCCCGACTCCCGGGCGCGTGGTGAACGTGCCCGGGACGGGCGGGCGGACCGGTTTCTACCGGCCCTTCGGGTCGGTCAGGTCGATCAGGCGGCACACCGTCTCGATGTCTATCTTGACCTGGGCGATCGAGGCGCGGCCCGAGAGCCAGGTGATCAGGGCCGAGTGCCAGGTGTGCTCGATGACGCGGACGGCGGAGAGCTGGGCCGGCGTCGGGTCGTCGAGGCCCATCGCGTCCAGGATGATCACCGTGGTCTGCCGCGAGACCTGGTCGACCTCGGGGCTGACACTGCGGTCCGCGAAGGTGAGCGCGCGGACCATGGCGTCGGCCAGATGCGGCTCCCGCTGGAGGGCGCGGAACGCCCGCATCAGGGTCTCCGCCACCCGCTCCGCGGCCGTGTCCCCGGCCGGCGGCTTCTTGCGCAGCGTGCCGTGCATGTGCTCCAGCTGGTCCTGCATCGTGGCGACCAGCAGGTGCACCTTCGAGGGGAAGTAGCGGTACAGCGTGCCGAGAGCGACCTGCGACGACTCCGCGACCTCACGCATCTGAACGGCGTCGAAGCCGCCCCGGCTGGCCAGCTGCGCGCTGGCGTGCAGGATCCGGCGTCGGCGCGCCTCCTGCCGCTCGGTGAGCGGGGGAGAGGCGGGATGCGCGATGGAGTGCGGGGTGGAGCGCGCGGAGGTGGCCGGCGTGGCGGGCGCGCTGGCCCCCGGCGCCGGTCGCGCGTTCTTCGAGTCCGCCTTGGCTTCCGCAGGCATGGGTCCGTTCCGTGACATCAGCGAGAGGGAGCGACGAGCCGGCACGGCAAGGTGTGGCACCACCGAGCCGACCAGCCGACCCCGCCGCGCCGTCGTGGCGTGAATCACCTGATCCACCGCTCACACTGGCGCTACCTGCCGGTAGATTCAATGCTCCTTGAACGATCAAGTCTGAAACTTGTTCTAGGTTAGCGTCCCGGCGTAATCTCGCGGGAAAGTGCAGGGAGAAGGGGACCGGAAGTGACCGCTGAGGCCATGGAGGCGGGCCCCGGTAAGGGTGCGGCTGCCGACGGGGACCGCCCCCTGCGCATCGCGCTCCTCACGTACAAGGGGAACCCGTTCTGCGGCGGCCAGGGTGTGTACGTACGGCACCTTTCGCGCGAACTCGCCCGACTCGGTCACCGCGTCGAGGTCATCGGCTCCCAGCCCTACCCCGTGCTCGACGAGGGCCTTCCCGGGCTGAGCCTCACCGAGCTGCCCAGCCTCGACCTGTACCGCCAGCCCGACCCCTTTCGCACCCCCGCGCGCGACGAGTACCGGGACTGGATCGACGCCCTCGAGGTCGGCACCATGTGGACCGGCGGCTTCCCCGAGCCGCTGACCTTCTCGCTGCGCGCCCGCCGCCATCTGCGCGCCCGGCGCGGCGAGTTCGACGTCATCCACGACAACCAGACCCTCGGATACGGCCTCCTGGGGGAGGTCGGCGCCCCGCTGGTGACCACCATCCACCACCCCATCACCGTCGACCGGCAGCTGGAGCTGGACGCCGCGGAGGGCTGGCAGCGCCGCGCGTCCGTCCGCCGCTGGTACGCCTTCACCCGCATGCAGAAGCGCGTCGCGCGCCGTCTGCCGTCCGTGCTCACCGTCTCCGGCACCTCCCGCCAGGAGATCGTCGAGCATCTGCGGGTCGAGCAGGACCGCATCCACGTCGTCCACATCGGCGCGGACACCGACCTCTTCTCGCCGGATCCGTCCGTGCCCCAGGTGCCCGGCCGGATCGTCACCACGTCCAGCGCGGACGTGCCGCTCAAGGGCCTGGTGTTCCTGGTCGAGGCGCTCGCGAAGGTACGCACCGAACACCCCGGCGCGCACCTCGTCGTCGTCGGCAGGCGCGCCGAGGACGGACCGGTAGCCCAGGCCATCGAGCGGTACGGCCTCGACGGCGCCGTCGAGTTCGTCAAGGGCATCTCCGACGCCGAACTCGTCGACCTCGTCCGCTCGGCCGAGGTCGCCTGCGTGCCCTCCCTGTACGAGGGCTTCTCGCTGCCCGCCGCCGAGGCGATGGCCACGGGAACGCCGCTGGTGGCCACCACCGGCGGAGCGATCCCGGAGGTCGCGGGCGCCGACGGCGAGACCTGCCTGGCGGTTCCGCCGGGCGACTCGGGGGCGCTGGCGGCGGCCCTGAGCCGGCTCCTCGGCGACCCGCAGCTGCGGGCGCGGCTCGGCTCCGCGGGGCGCGAACGCGTCCTCGCGCGCTTCACCTGGGCCAAGGCGGCCGAGGGCACGGTGGCCCACTACCGCGAGGCGATGGCCCTCACCGCGTCCCGGTCCCGCTCGCGGGGGGCGAACCCCGTCGCGGACCCGGCCGGGCGCGGCATCACGCCCGGCCCCGAACACTCGGCGGCCCCGGGCCCCGACCGCTCCGAGGCCGCGGAGACTCCCGCCGCCGAAGAACTCGTTGCAGCCAACCGCGAAAGCAGGGCCACGTGCTGACCGTCGACTTCTCCCGGTTCCCGCTCGCCCCGGGCGACCGCGTTCTGGACCTCGGATGCGGTGCCGGCCGGCACGCGTTCGAGTGCTACCGGCGCGGCGCGCAGGTCGTGGCGCTGGACCAGAACGGCGAGGAGATCCGCGAGGTCGCGAAGTGGTTCGCGGCGATGAAGGAGGCCGGGGAGGCACCCGCCGGTGCCACCGCGACGGCCATGGAGGGCGACGCGCTCGCGCTGCCCTTCCCCGGCGAGTCCTTCGACGTCGTGATCATCTCCGAGGTCATGGAGCACATCCCGGACGACAAGGGCGTTCTCGCCGAGATGGTCCGCGTGCTCAAGCCGGGCGGCCGTATCGCCATCACCGTGCCGCGCTACGGGCCGGAGAAGGTCTGCTGGTCGCTGTCCGACGCGTACCACGAGGTCGAGGGCGGCCACATCCGCATCTACAAGGCGGACGAACTGCTCGGGAAGATCCGCGAGGCCGGTCTGCGGCCCTACGGCTCCCACCACGCCCACGCGCTGCACTCGCCGTACTGGTGGCTGAAGTGCGCGTTCGGCGTCGACAACGACAAGGCGCTGCCCGTGCGGGCGTACCACAAGCTGCTGGTCTGGGACATCATGAAGAAGCCGCTGGCCACCCGGGTCGTCGAGCAGGCGCTCAACCCGCTGATCGGCAAGAGCTTCGTGGCGTACGCGACCAAGCCGCACCTGCCGAAGCTCGCCGAGCCGACCGCTGCCGGGACCGCCTCCGAGGCGGACGCCACGTGACCACTCCCCGGACAGAACACCTCGTCCTGCCCGGGGTCCTCACCGACGAGGAGGCCGCCGCCACCGTGCGCGGGATCCTCGCGGTGCAGCGCCCCGACGGAGCCATCCCCTGGTTCCGCGGCCACCACCTCGACCCGTGGGACCACACCGAGGCCGCCATGGCGCTCGACGCGGCCGGGGAGCACGAGGCGGCCGAGCGCGCCTACGCGTGGCTGGCACGGCATCAGAACGCGGACGGATCCTGGTACGCGGCGTACGCCGACGGGGACTTCGAGGACGTCACCGACCGCGGCCGGGAGACCAACTTCGTCGCGTACATCGCGGTGGGCGTCTGGCACCACTACCTGGCGACCGGCGACGACATGTTCCTGGACCGCCTGTGGCCCGCCGTCTACGCGGCCGTCGAGTTCGTGCTGCGGCTCCAGCAGCCGGGCGGGCAGATCGGCTGGAAGCGCGAGGACGACGGGACCGCGGTCGAGGACGCGCTGCTGACCGGGAGTTCGTCGGTCCATCACGCGCTGCGCTGCGCGCTCGCCATCGCCGAGCAGCGCGAAGAGCCGCAGCCCGACTGGGAGTTGGCCGCCGGAGCACTGCGGCACGCGATCCGGCGCCACCCGGAGCGGTTCCTGGACAAGGACCGCTACTCCATGGACTGGTACTACCCGGTACTCGGCGGCGCGTTGACGGGCGCCGAGGCCAAGTCCCGCATCGAAGAGGGCTGGGACCGCTTCGTGGTGCCCGGTCTCGGGGTGCGCTGCGTGGTTCCCAACCCGTGGGTGACCGGTGGTGAATCGGCCGAACTCGCCCTCGCCCTCTGGGTGGTGGGCGAGTCCGACCGCGCCCTGGAGATCCTCCAGTCCATCCAGCACCTGCGCGACCCGAAGACCGGTCTGTACTGGACGGGTTACGTCTTCGAGGACCGGGCCGTCTGGCCCGAGGAGCTCACCACCTGGACGGCGGGCTCCCTGCTGCTGGCGGTCGCCGCACTGGGCGGCGACGAGGCCACCTGCGCGGTCTTCGGCGGCGAGCGCCTTCCGACCGGCCTGGACCCCGACTGCTGCGACCTGACCCGCTGAACCGTCCGGACGGCCCGGAGCCGCCGGGCCGTCCGGAGGCTCCGGGCCGTCGGCACGCTCCGGCCCGCCGGGACGCCTCGGACCGTCAGTGCCGGTGCATGCGGTTGGCGATCGCGTGGCCCACGAACAGGTAGACGACGGCGGCAAGACCGTAGCCGGCGACGACACGCGCCCACTGCTCGTCGAAGGTGAACAGGTCACGCGACCAGCCGGCCAGCCAGCTTGCCACGTCATGGATGAACTGCACGAGATCGTTGCCGGGGTTGGCATCGAGCAGATACATCAGAATCCAGAGACCGAGGATGACGGCCATAACATCCGCGACGATCGCGATGACCGTCCCCGCAGAATTCGAGCCGTTGCGATATCGAGGGGACATGACCAGCGTGTTGCCCGTCAATCCTGGATGAAACCCGAACGGGTGGGCTCAAGTGGCGTTGCCGCCGGGGCCGGGTGAGGCTGCCGGGGAGCGCCGTGTTCCCCCGAGACCGGGGAGAACCGGTGGACCGGGGAGAACCGTTCCCTCATCCGGAGGATCCCGTGCCCGTACCGATGCGGCGCCTGATGATGGCGCTGACCCTCTGCTGCGCCCTGCTCGGCGGTACCACAGCCTGTGGTGGCGGCGGCTCCGGGCAGGACGGCGCCGCCACGGTGCAGGCGGCCGCCACCCCGACCCCGACCGGTTCCGCGGAGAAGCAGAAGTTCGCCAAGACCCGCTTCGTGGCGAACGCGGGGCTCGCGGCCGGCGCCACCTACCAGTGGATCGTCAAACCCTGGAAGGCGGGCAAGTTCAAGAAGGACGCCAAGGGCCGCAGGGTCGCCCTGGTCAAGGCCGGGCTCGCGGGCGCCTTCGCGTACAACCGCCTCAAGGCCGCCACGAGGAACGCGCAGGGCGACCCCACGCTCTCCAGGGCCCTCGCTCCGCTCGCCGCGGGCATCGAGGCGCTCAAGGACCTGCCCGCCAAGCTGCGCAGGGGCGACTCCACCGACGCCGTGGCGAACTCCTTCGACGACATCATCAACAAGGTGAAGGCGGCCGGGAAGAGCGCGGGCGCCGAGGTCCAGGACCAGGTGCCGTCGGCGTCCCAACTCAGCGGCGGCTAGGAGTTCAGCTCGGCCAGGACGCGGAGCGTGTGCGGGTCCGGGGACAGGACCAGCAGGTCGGTCACCGGGCCCTTGCGCCACAACTCCAGCCGCTCGGCGATGCGTTCACGCGGTCCGACGAGCGAGATCTCGTCCGCGAAGGCGTCCGGCACGGCCAGAACGGCCTCTTCCCGGCGCCCTTCCAGGAACAGCCGCTGGATCCTGCGGGCCTCTTCCTCGAAGCCCATCCGGGCCATCAGGTCGGCGTGGAAGTTGCGGGCCGCGTGCCCCATCCCGCCGATGTAGAAGCCGAGCATCGCCTTGACGGGCAGCAGTCCTTCGGCGACGTCGTCGCAGACGTGCGCGCGGGCCATCGGTGCCACGAGGAAGCCGTCGGGCAGATCGGTGAGGGAGGCCTCGTAGGCCTGCGGACGCGTCGGCGACCAGTACAGCGGCAGCCAGCCGTCCGCGATCCGGGTCGTCTGCGCGATGTTCTTCGGGCCCTCGGCGCCGAGCAGGACGGGCAGTTCGGCCCGGAGCGGGTGCGTGATCGGCTTCAGCGCCTTGCCGAGCCCCGTGCCGTCGGCGCCCCGGTACGGGTGGGAGTGGAAGCGTCCGTCGAGCTCGACCGGCCCCTCGCGCCGGAGGACCTGGCGCACGACATCGACGTACTCCCGGGTCGCGGTCAGGGGTGACTTGGGGAACGGCCGCCCGTACCAGCCCTCGACGACCTGAGGTCCCGACAGGCCGAGCCCGAGCATCATGCGCCCGCCTGAGAGATGGTCGAGGGTGAGCGCGTGCATCGCGGTGGTGGTGGGCGAGCGGGCGGCCATCTGCGCGATGGCCGTGCCGAGCCGGATACGCTCGGTGTGCGCGGCGATCCAGGTGAGCGGGGTGAAGGCGTCCGAGCCCCACGACTCCGCGGTCCACACGGAGTGGTAGCCGAGCCGCTCCGCCTCCTGGGCGAGCGGCACATGGTCCGCCGAGGGGCCGCGCCCCCAGTAGCCGAGCGCGAGACCGAGCCGCATGTCGCCTCCAGAAGCAGAGTTCTGACGGTCCGTCAGTTCGTGGGGTGCTGCGACTGTACGACAACGGCCCCCCGCCGGAAAGGGCGAGGGGCCGTTGCGACGGCGATGAGGCGGGGTCAGCCGCGCTGGATCCCCGAGGTGTCCTGCAGCACGCCACGACGGCCGTCCTGCGTCTGCGCCACCAGGGTCGCACCGCGCTGCTCGACGGCCAGGTACCAGGTGCCCGGCGCCAGTTCGGCGATCGGCGCCTGCGCGCCGTCCTCCGAGAACAGCGGCCGCGCCACCGGCACGGCGAACCAGAACGGCGAGAAGTCCTGGGCGGGCTGCTGCGTCTGCGGAGCCGACGGCTGGCTCGGCTGCCCGCCGAACGGCTGGCCCTGCTGCTGCGGCTGCGGCGGCTGGGCGCCGTAGGGCTGCTGACCGGGCTGACCCGGCTGCGGGGCGCCCGGGTACCCGTAACCACCCGGCGGCTGACCACCGTAGGGCAGGGGGGCCGGCGGCTTGGGGGCACCGACGAGGGCGACCTTGAGCGCGGGGACGAGCGGGGTGGCCACGGCGGCACCGGCCAGGACCAGGGCCGCGAGGAAGCCGATGATGGTTCCGGCGGCGGCGTCGGCGCCATCGCCGACGTCCACGAGCGACCAGAACAGGATCCAGGCGACGAGCACCGTGAAGGCCACGCCGATCGTGCCCAGGTCGAGCCCGGCGACCTTGCGCGGCTGCGGCAGGCAGCGGTTGACGACGATCAGAGCGGCGCCGATGACCCCACCCATGTAAATACCGAGGCCTTGGCCGAGGCTGTCCCACGCGGTCGCGTCGTAGTTGAACCCGGAAACGGAGTAGAGCTTGAGGAACGACGCGATGAACAGCAACACCGCTGCTCCGATCACCACGCCGTCGCCTCGAGTGAGGGAGCGGATATTCACTTCAGGTCCTTCGTCAGTCGTCTCGTCATCGATGGAGGCATCGCTGCTCGCCGTGTCGCCGTCATGGTGTCGCCGTCGGGACTCGGTGTGAAGCTCGGGGGTGGCCCTTTATCGTACGGACGACACTATCGTCCGTACGATCCGGGTGTCCGCCGGGTTCGGTCCGTAGATCACTACCCGTGCAGGAAACTCACGATTCCCTCAGAGATCCCCCGTGCCGCCTTCTGCCGCCATGCGCTACTGGTCAGCAGCGCAGCGTCCTTGGTATCGCGCATATTGCCGCACTCGATGAACACCTTCGGAACCGTTGACAGATTGAGACCGCCGAGGTCCTTCCGGACCACCAGTCCGGTGCCGTCGCCGATGTAGTTGGAGGGCGCGCTGCCCGTCTCGCGGACGAACAGACCCGCGACGCGCTCACCCAGGTCGCGGGAGGAGCCGACGATCGGGCGGGTGTCGGCGGCGTTCGCGTGCACCGATCCCGGAAGGATCACGTGGAAGCCGCGGTTGCCGGCCGCCGATCCGTCGGCGTGGATGGAGACGACCGCGTCCGCGTGCGCCGCGTTGCCGATGCGGGCCCGCTCGTCGACGCACGGGCCCCAGGAGCGGTCGCC
The DNA here is from genome assembly GCF_042737005.1 of Streptomyces sp. NPDC060027. Taxonomy (NCBI): domain Bacteria; kingdom Bacillati; phylum Actinomycetota; class Actinomycetes; order Kitasatosporales; family Streptomycetaceae; genus Streptomyces; species Streptomyces sp. NPDC060027. The sequence goes on along the minus strand of NZ_JBHWVI010000047.1, from coordinate 22,311 downwards.
GTCCTGGGTGAACTTCACCGTGGCGCCCCGCTCTTCGAGGATCGTCCGCATCCGGTGCGCGACGTCGAGGGTGAACCGGGCTTCCGTGTAACCCGCGTTGGTCGACGTGCCGGTGGTGTCGCACTCCTTCGAGTTCGTCCCGATGTTCACCTGGCGGTTGATCTCGGACGCGTGCTGGAAGTTGCCGGGGTTGTGCCCCGGATCGATGACGACGACCTTGCCCTTGAGGGAGCCGGAGGCGGCGGGCGCGGAGGAGGAGGGCGCCGGGGCCGACGACTTGCTCGGCCTGCCGTCGTCCGTCGCCGAGGCGGACGGCCGCGCGGAGGGGGAGGCGGAGCCGGGCGCGGAGGACGACGACCCGGGAACGGCCCGGTCGGACCCGCCCCCGGAATCGTCCCCCACCGCCTGCCACACCAGCCATCCGGCCAGTGCGCCCGGTACGAGCGCGGCGAGCGCGACGGTGAGAGGTCCGCGCCGGGAACGGCGCGGCTGGGGCGGATCGAAGTCAGGGCCTACGTACGACACGTCAGCGACTCTAACCGGGCGCTCAGATCCCTGCTCCGGTTCGCCGCAGGACACGCAGCGACTCGGTCACCGCGATCTCGGTGAACGCGCCTGATTCCAGGGCCCGGAGGTAGACGCGGTAGGGGGCCTGGCCGGTGAACTCGTCGGCGGGGTCCGGGAACACGTCGTGGATGACCAGGAGGCCGCCCTCGGCGACATGCGGTGCCCAGCCCTCGTAGTCGCCGCTCGCGTGCTCGTCGGTGTGGCCGCCGTCGATGAAGACGAGACCGAGGGGCGTGCGCCAGAAGGCGGCGATCTGTGGGGAGCGGCCGACCAGCGCGACCACGTGCTCCTCCAGGCCCGCCCGGTGGAGGGTGCGGCGGAAAGCGGGGAGCGTGTCCATGAGGCCGATCTCCGGGTCCACCGTGGACGGGTCGTGGTACTCCCAGCCCGGCTGCTGCTCCTCGCTGCCCCGGTGGTGGTCGACCGTGATCGCGGTCACCCCGGCCTCGCGCGCCGCGTCGGCGAGCAGGATCGTGGAGCGGCCGCAGTAGGTGCCGACCTCCAGGAGCGGCAGCCCGAGCCGGCCGGTCTCGACGGCCGCCTCGTACAGCGCGAGTCCCTCACCCCGGGGCATGAACCCCTTCGCGGCCTCGAAAGCGGCGAGGATCTCGGGCTTGGGTGCCGCGGGCATGGGGTCTCCTCCATCGGGTGTGAACAGTGCGTGCGGATGTCCGGCGCGGATGTCCGGCGCGGATGTCGGGTGCGGACGTCGGGTGCGGACGTCCGGTGTCGGCATCCGGTGTCGCCATCCGGTGCGAACGAACCGGACGTACGGGTCCCTGGCCGCCGCCCCATCGTGCACCACACCCCCGCCGCGTGGGCGGCGGGGGTGTCGATGGTCACTCGGCCGAGACCCTCGGCGTCAGGCGGTGACCTCGGCGTTCTCGCCCGGCAGCGACAGGTCGAGGGCGACCGGCCGGTCGTCGCCCGCGTGGGTCGCCGACGAGGCGAGCGGGCCGTGGCCGGTGGCCCGGGCGGCGAGCACGTACGGGCCCTGGGCCGGCACGGCGAGCGCGTAGCTGCCGTCCTCGGCGGAGAGGGTGGCACCCGCCTGGCGGCCGCGCCGGTCGATCAGGGTGACCTTGGCGCGGGGGACCGGGGCGCCCTCGGCGTTCAGGACCCGGCCGCGGAAGCCGCCGAGCACCTCGTGCGCCCGCTCCAGCGCGGCGTCCTCCTCGCTGCTGGCACGCAGCTGAGGCTTGGTCGCCGGGGGCCGGCCGGGCAGGAACAGGGCCATGAGCAGGCCGACCGCGACCGCGCCCGTGGCGATCAGGAAGGACACGCGGAAGCCGTGCATGGTCGGGACCGCGACCCCGCCCACGTGGTTCGCCGTGTTGGCGAGCACCATGCCGATGACGGCGCTCGACACGGACGTACCGATGGAACGCATCAGCGTGTTCAGGCCGTTCGCCGCGCCCGTCTCCGAGGCCGGGACGGAGCCGACGATCAGGGCGGGCAGTGAGGAGTAGGCGAGGCCGATGCCCGCGCCCAGGACGACCGCGATGACCAGGGACTGCCAGGCGGCGCTCATCAGGCCGAGGCCCGCGCCGTAGCCGATCGCGATGATCACCATGCCGATGATCAGCGTGACCTTCGGGCCGTACTTCGCCGACAGCCGGGCGTACACGGGGGCGGTGATCATCATCGTCAGGCCGAGCGGTGCCACGAGCAGACCCGCGGTCACCATCGACTGGCCGAGGCCGTAGCCGGTGGACGTCGGCAGCTGGAGCAGCTGCGGCAGGACCAGCGAGACGACGTAGAAGGAGACCCCGACCATGATCGAGGCGAGGTTGGTGAAGAGGACCGCGGGGCGGGCCGTGGTGCGCAGGTCTACCAGCGGAGCCTTCAGGCGCAGCTCCATCACGCCCCAGAGCAGGAGCACGGCGACCGACGCGCCGAACAGGCCGAGCGTGGTGGGCGCGGTCCAGCCCCAGTCGCTGCCCTTGGTGATCGGCAGCAGGAAGAGCACGAGCCCGACGGACAGGCCTATCGCGCCGAGCACGTCGAAGGTGCCCTCGGCGCGCATCGGGGACTCCGGCACGAGGACGAGGGTGAGGACGATCGAGAGGACTCCGAGGCCCGCGGCGCCGAAGAAGAGGGCGTGCCAGTCGGCGTGCTGGGCGACGAGGGCCGCGGCGGGCAGCGCGAGCCCGCCGCCGACGCCGATCGAGGAGCTCATCAGGGCCATCGCGGAGCCGAGCTTCTCGCGGGGCAGCATGTCGCGCATCAGGCCGATGCCCAGCGGGATCGCGCCCATCGCGAAGCCCTGGAGCGAACGGCCCACGATCATCGGCACCAGGGCGCTGGTCAGCGCGCTGATCAGGGCGCCGACCACCATCACGGCCAGGCTGGTGAGCAGCATGCGCCGCTTGCCGAAGAGGTCGCCGAGGCGGCCCATGATCGGCGTGGCCACGGCGCCCGAGAGCAGGGTCGAGGTGAGGACCCAGGTGGCGTTGCTGGGCGTGGTGCTCAGCAGCGCCGGCAGGTCCTTGATGACCGGGACGAGCAGGGTCTGCATCACCGCGACAACGATGCCCGCGAAGGCGAGCACCGGCACGGTAGCGCCGCTCGGCCTCCGCGCGGGCTGGTCGGTCGTCGTGTGCGTCATCGCGTGGGGCCTCCAGGCCGTAAGAAAAAGGGGGCGCTCGGGAGAGAAGCGAGCGCTGATCCGTGCGGGCGGATGCGGGGACGGTCGGTCGGGTGATCCATGCGGATGCGGGGACGTCGGTCGGGTGATCCGTGCGGGATACGTGCAGGGGGAACCCGGTGCGCCTGGGCAACTATTCCGATGCTTCGGCGTACTAACGAATTCTTGACCGATCCATGGGTATCTGACCTACCGTCAGAATGAAACGTGTTCTAGTCTGGCGCGGATCCACGCACCTTGGGCCTTTGGGGAGGCACGCATGGGCATCGCGATCACGCCGGAGCAGCGAGAGCTGGCCGAGGCCGTACGCGGCTGGATCGCCCGGGCCGTGCCGCCCGAGGAGGTCCGCAAACTCCTGGACGCCCCCGGCAGCGGCCGACCACCGTTCTGGGACGCGCTCGCCGCACAGGGACTCCTCTCCGCGCACCTTCCCGAGGCGTACGGCGGTGGCGGCGGCGACCTCGTCGACCTGGCTGTCGTCGTGGAGGAGGCCGCGCGGGCAGCGCTGCCGGGACCGTTCGTCGCGAACGTCCTGGCGTCGGCGGTACTGGCGGCGGAGGTCGCCGGCGGAACGGGCGATGCCGTACGAGCGGCGGGGCGCGGAGATCTCGTACGGGCCCTGGGCCGCGGGGAGCGCATCGGCGCCGTCGCGTTCGGTGTCGGCTCCCTGACGGCCCGCGCGGCGGACGGCGGGTACGTGCTCGACGGGACGGCACCACCCGTGCTGTCCGGCGCCGACGCGGACGTGCTCGTCCTGGCGGCGTCGGGCGGGGGCGCGGCTTCGGGTGACGGCGCGGTGTCATACGGAGACACCGTGTCCGGGGGCGTTCTCTGGCTGGTCGTGGACGCCGCCGATCTCGTCGTCCGGGCGCACGAGAGCGCCGATCCGACGCGGGCGACCGCCGAGGTCCGGGCGGAAGGGGCGCGGATCCCCGCCGACCGCGTCCTCGCGGTCGACCCGTCGCTGGTGCGGGACCTCGCCGCCGTCGTCCTCGCCGCGGACGCCTGCGGCACCGCGGCATGGGCGCTGGACACGGCGGCCGGGCACGCCAAGGTCCGCGAGCAGTTCGGCCGGCCCATCGGACACTTCCAGGGCGTCAAGCACCTGTGCGCCGACATGCTCGTACGGCTGGAGCAGGCGCGGGCCCTCACCTGGGACGCGGCACGCGCCGGTCAGGCCCCTCGCGGAATCGGGCAGGAGCCGTCCGGCGTACGGGAGTTGGTGGCATCCCTCGCCGCGGGAGCCGCCCTCGACGCCGCCTGCTCCTGCGCCAAGGACTGCGTCCAGATCCTCGGCGGCATCGGGTTCACCTGGGAGCACGACGCCCATCTGTATCTGCGCCGGGCCCTGGTGGCACGGCAGCTGCTCGGGGCGGGAAACGGACACCTGCGGCGGGCCGCGCGGCTCGCCCGCGGCGGCGTACGGCGCGAACTGCGCCTGGAACTGCCACCGGAGGCGGACGCGTACCGGGCCGAGGCCCGTCGGGTGATCGACCGGGTGCGCGGGCTCGATCCCGCGGCCGTACGCCGGTCCCTGGCACCCACCGGACACGCCGCCCCGCATCTGCCCCCGCCGTACGGACTCGGCGCGGGACCCGTCCAACAGCTCGCCGTGCAGCAGGAACTGGCGGCGGCGGGTGTGCGGATCAGTGATCTGGGGATCGCGACCTGGGTCGTGCCCTCCCTCATCGCGTACGGCACCGGCACGCAGCAGGAGCGCTATCTGCTGCCCACCCTGCGCGGCGACCTGCTCTGGTGCCAGCTCTTCTCGGAGCCGGGCGCCGGCTCCGACCTCGCCTCGCTGCGGACCCGCGCCGAGCGGACGGCCGACGGGCGGTGGCGGATCAACGGGCAGAAGGTGTGGACGAGCGCTGCGCAGTGGGCCGACCACGGCATCCTCCTCGCCCGGACGAACCCGGAGGCCCCCAAGCACAAGGGGCTCACCTACTTCGTCGTCGACATGAAGAACACACGCGGCATCGACATCCGCCCCCTGAAGGAGATCACCGGGGACTCCCTCTTCAACGAGGTCTACTTCGACGACGTGCTGCTGCCCGCGGACGCGGTCGTCGGCGAGGTCGACGACGGCTGGCGCGTCGCCCGCAACACGCTCGGCAACGAACGCGTCCACATGGCCGACCAGTTGACCTTCGACACGGGCCTCGAGGCACTGATCTCCGCCGACGCCGACGACTCCCGGCTGGGAGCCCTGCTCGCCGAGGCGCACGCGCTGGCCTGCATCGGACTGCGCACCACCCTCCGGCAGGTCTCGGGCGTGGAACCGGGCGCGGGCGCCTCCGTGCGGAAACTGGTGCAGACCGCGCACCAGCAGAAGGTCGCCGAACTCGGACTCGAACTCCTCGGCCCCGCAGGCGCGTTGCGTGAGGGCCCGGGCGAGCGGGCCGTGCACGGGTTCCTGCTCTCCCGCTGCCTGACCATCGCGGGCGGCACCACCCAGGTCCAGCTCAATGTCGTCGCCGAGCGCATCCTCGGCCTGCCACGAGACTAGGAACGCCATGAAGACGTACATCGTCGGTGTCGGCATGACCAGGTTCGAGAAGCCCGAGACCCGGGACTGGCAGTACTGGGACATGGTCCGGGAGGCCGGCTCCAACGCCCTGGCCGACGCGGGGATCTCGTACACGGACGTGGAACAGGTCCCCGTCGGCTACTGCTTCCAGGCGTCCACCGCCGGTCAGCGCGCCGCCTACGAACTCGGCCTGACCGGCAGGCCCGTCTACAACGTCAACAACAACTGCGCCACCGGGGCGAGCGCGTTGATGCTCGCCCGGCAGTTCGTGGAGGGCGGGATCTCCGACTGCGTCCTCGCGCTGGGCTTCGAGAAGATGAAGAAGGGGGCCCTGGGTTCGGGCGCCGACGGAGGGGACTTCAAGACCTCGCCCGTCGCCCGCCACTACGGGATCATGGCCGCCCGGCACGGCTTCGAGATGTCCCCGCCCACCGCGCAGATCTTCGGTGACGCGGCCCGCGAACACATGGAGCGGTACGGCACGACGGAGGCCCAGCTGGCCGCCGTCGGCGCCAAGAACCACCGCCACTCGGCGAACAACCCCTACGCCCAGTTCCAGGACGTGTACTCCGTCGACGAGGTCCTCGCCGCCAAGGCCGTGCACCGGCCGCTGACCAGACTCCAGTGCTCGCCCACCTCGGACGGAGCCGCCGCCGCCGTCGTCGTGTCCGAACGGTTCGCCGAGCGGCACGAGTTGGGGGACAGGGCGGTCGAGATCGTCGCCCAGTCGATGACCACCGACACCGAGGAGTCCTTCGCCTCCGGCTCCTGCATCGACGTCGTCGGACAGCCGATGTCGCGGGAGGCCGCGCGCCAGGTGTACGAACGCTCCGGACTCGGCATCGAGGACGTGGACGTCGTCGAACTCCACGACTGCTTCTCCGTCAACGAACTGCTGACCTACGAGGCGCTCGGCATGTGCGGGGAGGGGGAGTCGGGCGAACTCGTCGAGTCGGGCGCCACGACGTACGGCGGACGGTGGGTGGTGAACCCCTCGGGCGGGCTGATCTCCAAGGGCCATCCCCTGGGAGCGACCGGGATCGCCCAAGTGGCCGAACTCGTATGGCAGTTGCGAGGTGAGGCCGCCGCGCGGCAGGTGCCGGGGGCGCGCGTCGGACTCGCCCACAACATCGGACTGGGCGGCGCCGCGGTGGTCACGCTGCTGCGCGCGGGTGCCTGAGCCGCGCCGCCCTCAGCCGACGTGGTGCCCTTCCCGGTCTCCGGTCCCTGGTCTCCGGTCCCCGGTCTCCGGTCCCGGTTCCCGGTCCCTGGTCTCCGGTCCTCGGTCCCGGAGTCGGGCCGGAGCTGGTGCCGGGGCGCGGGGCGCCCGCCGACCCGTGGGAGGTCCTAGGTCCTGTGACGCACGTTCGCCTGCGTCGAAATCCCGATGCAAGGGGCGTAGGCCGCTTGAGAGCATGACATCCATGCTCCGAGCCGCTGAAGACACCCGCGTAACCGCACAGAGCCCGCCGCCCACCTGGGTGGTGGTCGCGCTCGCGTGCGCGGGGCAGTTCCTGGTCGTCCTGGACGTGTCCGTCGTCAACGTGGCCCTGCCGTCCATGCGGACCGACCTGGGACTGAGCGCGCCGGGGCTGCAATGGGTAGTGAACGCCTACTCGATCGCCTTCGCCGGCTTCATGCTCCTCGGCGGGCGGGCCGGGGACCTGTACGGGCGCAAGCGGATGTTCCTGGTGGGCCTCGCGCTCTTCACGCTCGCCTCGGTCGGCGGCGGCCTCGCCCAGGAGGGCACCCAACTGCTGGTCGCGCGGGCCGTGCAGGGGCTGGGAGCGGCGGTGCTCGCGCCCTCGACCCTGACGATCCTGACGTCGGCCGTCCCGGAGGGCGCCGCACGCGCGCGGGCCATCGCCACCTGGACCGCCGTGGGCGCCGGTGGCGGCGCGGCGGGCGGACTCGTCGGCGGGCTGCTGGTCGACGGGCTGTCGTGGCGCTGGGTGCTCCTCATCAACGTGCCCGTCGGCGCGGTGGTGCTGGCCGGCGCGGCCCGCTGGCTGGTCGAGAGCAGGGCCGGGGACGGGCGACGGCTCGACCTGCCGGGCGCGCTCCTGGTGACGGCGGGACTCGCCACCCTGGCGTACGGGATCGTGCAGACGGAGGCCGAGGGGTGGACGGCGGCGGCGACGCTCGTGCCGCTCTGCGCGGGTGCGGCCCTCATCGGCTTCTTCCTGGTCGTCGAGGCGCGGACCAGGGCGCCGCTGATGCCGCTGAAACTGCTGCGGCTGCGGTCGGTGTCCTCGGCGAACGCGGCCATGTTCGTCTCCGGCTCCGCGATGTTCTGCATGTGGTTCTTCATGACGCTGTACGCGCAGAACGTGCTCGGCTACTCGCCGCTGGACGCGGGCCTCGCCCTGGTGCCCAGCTCGCTCGCCGTGGTCATCGGCTCGAAGCTGGCGCCGCACCTCATGCCGGTGATCGGGGCGCGCACCGTGGCGGTCCTCGGCACGCTCCTGGCCGCGGCCGGCTTCGGCTGGCAGTCCACCATGACGGCGGACGGCTCGTTCCTCACGGCGGTCATGCTCCCCGGCGTCCTGATGATGGCCGGCGCGGGCCTGGCCGCGACCCCGCTGGCCGCGATCGCGACCTCGGGGGCCGCTCCGGAGGACGCGGGACTGGTGTCGGGCCTGGTCAACACCTCACGGGTGATGGGCGGTTCGCTGGGGCTCGCGATCATGTCCACGATCGCGGCGGCCCGTACGGGAGGCAGCGTCTCCGGGGAGGCGCTGACCGCGGGGTACGCCCTGGCGTTCCGCGTCAGCTGCGTGCTGCTGCTGGTCGGGGCGGTCCTGATGCTCGTCTGGCTGCCGCGGAGGAACTCTCGGATGTGAGGCAACGAAATCCGATCCTCGCGGACTCCTTCAGACATCTAGGAGGTGCTCATGGGGGATCGGAAACAGGCTCGGGACGAGGAGTTCCAGAGCTTTGTCGTCGGCCGCTGGCCGCGGCTGATGCGGACGGCATTTCTCCTGACGGGGGAGCAGCACGCCGCCGAGGACCTGGTCCAGACGACGCTGGAGCAGGTGTACGTGGCGTGGCGCAGGGTCGGCGCGGCCGACGAACCGGAGGCGTACGTCCGGCGCGTGATGATCAACGCGCACGCTCGCAAGCACCGCAGAAGACTCAAGGAGATCCTCGCGCCGAAGGACGACTCGGGCCTGACACGCGAGCTCCCCGACAGCGGTGACCCGATCGCCCGGGCCGACGACCGCGGAGCCCTGCTCACGGCACTCGCCCAACTGCCCCCGCGCCAGCGCGAGGCGGTGGTCCTCCGCTACTGGGAGGACCTGAGCGAGAGCCGGACGGCCGAGGCGATGGGCTGCTCGGTGGGCGCGGTGAAGAGCAACACGGCCAAGGGGATCGCGAAGCTCCGCGTCATACCGGGCCTGGCCGACACGGTGACGCACGGAGGGCGGAAGCGATGAGCACGAACCGGGAGACGAACCACGACATGGCGACGGACCGGGACATCGCCCTCCTGCTGGCCGAGGCGGCGGACGGGGTCGAGATCGGCACAGCCCCCTACCAGGCGGTGCTGCGCGGCGGCCGTCGGCGCAAGGCGCGCCGCTGGGCGATGGCGGCAGCGGCGGCCCTCGTCATCGCCGGTTCCACGGGCACGCTGGCGCTGGCCGGGGGGACGGGGGGCGACGGCAGCGGTGTCGAGCCGGCCGCCACCTCGCCGTCGACGCCGGAGAAGCGGCATGTGTACGCGCCGCAGGGCACGCCCCTGGCGCGGGGAACCGACCACGGCAGGGGCTGGACCATCCTCGTCCAGATGTGGGGGGCACCGCGGAACGCGGCGGAGGCGCGGATTCAGCGGACCAGGATGAGCGACTACGACGTCACCCCGACGGGAGCCCGCCACGCCTCCGACCTCGTGGGCAAGGAGTGGTTCTTCGTCCGCCTGCTTCCGGAGGGAGGGCCCCCGGCGACGCTGCTGAACGGCCCTGTGGAGAAAGGCGACTCTTATGCGGGCAAGATCATCGAGGCCGCCTCGGTACCACTGAGGATCGTCGGATCCGCGGGGGCCGACGCATCCCTGCGGCTCGTGATCGGCAAGGTCGCTCCGACCGCCCAGGAGGTCACCTGCACCTGGGACGACGGCACCACGGTCAAGGCTCTCAGGGACACCGCTCCTGGCACCATGCTCACCTCCCGCCTCGTCGACCTGATCCGGCCGGTCGCCGGCTCCCGGCCCGACTGGTTCGTGTGCCTGGCACCGGACGGCGGACATCACCGGCCGGCGCTGGCGGAGGTGACGAAGGGCTGAGGGCTCCGGGACGGGCCGCTACAGCCAGCCCTGTTGGCGGGCCTCCCGCATCGCCTCCATGCGGTTGCGGGTGCCCGTCTTGCCGATGGCGGAGGAGAGGTAGTTGCGGACGGTCGACTCGGAGAGATGGAGCTTGCCGGCGATGTCGGCGACGGTCGCGCCGTCCGCCGACGCCTTCAGTACGTCGCACTCACGGGCGGTGAGCGGATTGGGCCCGGCGCTCAGCGCGGCGGCGGCGAGCGCCGGATCGATGACGGTCTCCCCGGTCAGCACCCGCCGGATCGCCTCGGCCAGTTCCTCCACGGGGCCGTCCTTGACCAGGAACCCGGCGGCGCCGGCCTCCATGGCCCGCCGCAGGTAGCCGGGGCGGCCGAAGGTGGTGAGGATCAGCACCCGGCAGTCGGGCGCCTGCTCGCGCAGTTCGGCGGCGGCGTCCAGTCCGCTCATCCCCGGCAGCTCGATGTCCAGCAGCGCCACATCGGGCCGGCTGATCAGGGCCGTGTCCACGATCTCGTCCCCCGCGGACACCTGCGCGACCACCTCGATGTCCGCCTCCATCCCGAGCAGCAGAGCGAGTGCCCCGCGCATCATTCCCTGGTCCTCGGCGAGCAGGACACGGATGGACTTGGCGGGCCGGTGGTCCCGGGGCATCTCGTTCACGGGGCAAGGGTAGGCGGCGGGCGCCGGTAGCGGCCCGTGCCACCGGCCCTTCGGCCGGCAATCTTCAGGACGCACCCGAAGCCCGCGCCCGGGTGGGAGGGCTCGCGCCGGGCCCCGAGGTCGCCTGGATCGACGCCTCCGTCAAGTCCACCGCCTCCACCGGAAGTTCGGCTGCCACCTCGAAGCCGCCGTGGGGAGCCCGTCCCGCCCGCAGGGAGCCGCCTGCTGTGGCGAGGCGTTCGGTCAGGCCCTTGAGGCCGGTGCCGCCGATGCCCGGCTCGGGAGCGGCCGGGGAGGCGTCGGAGCCGTTGTCCGAGACGGTCAGGCGGACGAGGTCCGGCGTGCCGTCGACGGTGATCTTGCAGCGGGTCGCGTCACTGTGGCGTACGACGTTGGTGACGGCCTCGCGGAGCACCCAGCCGAGCAGGGCCTCGGCCTGCGGGACGAGGGGCGGCCCCGACTGCCGTACGACCGGCTCCACCCGCGCCGCGGACAGCGCCGAGCGGGCGCGGTCCAGCTCGGTGGCGAGGCTGCCCTCGCGGTAGCCGGTGACCGCCTCGCGGATCTCCGTGAGGGCCTGCCGGCCGACCGACTCGATGTCCGTGACCTGTACGAGGGCCGCGTCCAGATCGCGGGGGGCCAGCCGGCGGGCCGCCTCCGACTTCACCACGATGACGGAGAGCGTGTGCCCGAGCAGGTCGTGCAGGTCGCGGGAGAAGCGCATACGTTCCTTCTCGACGGCCCGGCGTGCCAGCTCCTCGCGTGCTTCGCGCAGTTCGCGCACCGCCTCGGAGAGGGACAGGATCGCGGCCGTCACCATCGTGGACAGGAAGGTGCCGTAGGCGACGTTCACCGCGTCCCAGCCCGCCCGGGCGACGGAGACCGCCGCGGCGAGCGCGGTCAGGCCGAGGCCGATCTGTCCGAGCCGGGGGCCGCGCAGGACCGCGCCGGTGGCCAGCCCGAGCAGCGGGAAGAAGTACAGCCAGCTGCCGCCGTACCCGAGGGCCAGCGCGCAGGTGACGATGCCCATCAGGACGAGCGCCACCCGGGTGGAGCGCGACTCCCGCTTCTTCTTCACGAACGCGCGGAACGTCACGTAGATGTAGAGGGAGTTGAAGACGAACAGGCCCAGGCCGCCGATCCAGGGCTGCTCCGTCCTGCCCTGGAAGAGGTTGGAGAAGGCGCCCATCCCCAGCAGCAGCCACGGCAGCAACGCGAAGCCGGTGGGCGGCGGGCCCGGGTTCTCGGGCAGCCGGCCGCCGCTCCTGCGCGCGGCCCGCTGCTCGGCCTTGAACCGTGCCATGTCCGCCTTCCAGCGGATCCGCTCGGCCCGCCACACACGGATCTGGCAGCCGACGCCTCGCATCCAGGACATGTCCCGCTCCCCGCTCAGACGGTTCGTGCTGATCGACGGTACGAGACCACGGCGTACGAACCGAACGCCAGCAGCCAGGCGGTGAGCACCGCCACCGCTCCGAGGGCCGGCGCCCGGCCCTCCGTGACCGACACACCCAGCTGCGCGAAGCGGTTCGTGGGCGTGTACGCGGCGATCGAGCGCAGCCAGCCGGGGAAGAGGGCGAGCGGGAACCACAGGCCGCCGACCACCGAGAGCCCCAGATTGCACACCATGTTCACGACACCCGTGGTCTGCGGGGTCAGCCGGTAGCCGTTGCCGAGGCCCAGCAGGGTGAAGGGGACCGAGCCGAGCCACAGGAGCACGGCCGTGACGGCCCACTGCCAGGCGTCCAGCCGTACGCCGTTGACCAGGCCGCCGGCCGCCAGCACCGCGGTGATCGCGGGCAGCACGGTCACCGAGCCGGTCAGCGCCCGCCCGAGCACCACCTCGCGGGGTGTCATCGGCGTCACCCGCAGCTGCCGCAGCCAGCCGGTCACCTTGTCCTCGGCGACCCCGCCGCCGGTGTTCAGCGCCGAGCCCACCGCGCCGTACGCGGCCATACCGACCATCGACGCCGTCTTCCACTCGCCGTCGTCGCCACCGCCGAGGTTGGTGAACAGCAGATACATCATCACCGGCATCGCGATCCCGCCGATCACGAAGCCGGTGTCGCGCAGCGTCCGGCGCACTTCGAGCCGCAGATAGTCGATCATCACACCTTCTCCGGAGTGCGCGAGGTGAGGGCCATGAACGCGTCGTCCAGGGACGCGGGGGCGACCTCCAGGCCGCGTATCGCGCCCAGTCCGGCCAGCGCGATCACCGTCGCGTCCGAGTCGACCGTCCGCAGCCGGGCGCGCTCCCCGCGCACCTCCACGGCCACCACACCGGGCAGCAGCGCCAGGTCCCGCGCGCCGCGTCCGGCCAGGTCGAGGGAGACCAGGCTGCCGCCCGCCGACCGCTTGAGCTGTTCCCCGGTCCCGTCCGCGACGATCCGCCCGCGGTCGATGACGACGATCCGGTCGGCGTGCGCGTCCGCCTCCTCCAGATAGTGCGTGGAGAAGAGCACGGTGTGACCGCGCCGGGCATACGCCCGCATCGATTCCCAGAACGCGCGCCGTGCCTCCACGTCGAGCGCCGCGGTCGGCTCGTCGAGGACGATCAGCGCGGGGTTCCCGGCGAGCGCCACCGCGAACCGCACCCGCTGCGTCTGCCCGCCGGACAGCCGGTCGACGCGCCGTCCGGCCAGTTCCGGGATGCCCGCGAGCCGCAGCGCTTCGGCCACCGGCAGCGGTGCGGGATAGCGCCCCGCCACGAAGGAGACCAGCTCCTGGACGGTGGCGCGCGGCACCGGCCGGGTGTCCTGGAGCATCGCGCCGACCCGTCCGGCGCGCACCGACTCCTCCGGGGGGCCTCCGAAGACGGCGACCGAGCCCTCGTCCGGCTCGTTCAGGCCGAGCAGCAGCGAGATCGCGGTCGACTTGCCCGCGCCGTTGCGGCCCAGCAGCGCCACCGTCTCGCCGCACGCCACCTCGAGGTCGAGACCGGCCGCGGCGCGCACGTCGCCGAAGGTCTTGACGGCCCCCGTGAAGGACACGGCCGGTGGTGTCCCTGTCGTCCGCGTCCCCGAAGTCCGCGTCCCCGTCGTCTGTGTCATGAGGACGACGCTAGGGCCCCGGGGGTCCGCCCCGGCAGATGCGATTGTCGGCGATCGGCCGGGACAAATGTCACGGCCGGCCGTCGCGGCACGCGCCCGCCCGGGGCCGCCGCACCTCTTGGATCTGACATGGCGTCAGTAGTCTTCACAAGTAATGGGCGCTGGGCTATACAAGGGTTCGCCGGACTGGAACGCGTTCTAGAACGAGCGGGTTCCACGGCCCAGTGTCGACCTCGGTGCGGCCGACGGTGCGGACGGTCGCACCGAGGTCTTTCGCGCAGTCGAGTCAGGAGCCCCATGCCCATTGACGCCGCCAAGGCCGTCGCAGCGGAACCGCGGACCGGAGAGATCGCCTGGAACCACAAGGACGTCCAGCTCTACCACCTGGGCCTGGGCGCCGGAATCCCCGCGACCGACCCCGACGAGCTGCGCTACACGCTCGAATCCCGGCTGCACGTCCTGCCGAGCTTCGCCACGGTGGCGGGCGCCGGATCACCGGGCGTGATCAGCGGCCTCTCCATGCCCGGCGTCGACGTCGACCTCGCCCGCGTCCTGCACGGCGGCCAGACCGTCCGGCTGCACCGCCCGATCCCCGCCGAGGGCACGGCCACCGCCACCGGCCGCATCGCCGCGGTGTACGACAAGGGCAAGGCCGCGATCCTCGTCATGCGCACCGAAGTGGCCGACGCCGAGGGCCCGTTGTGGACGAACGACGCCCAGATCTTCGTACGGGGCGAAGGCGGCTGGGGCGGCGACCGCGGCCCCAGCACCCGCCTCGAAGCGCCGACGGGCCCACCGGACCGAACCGTCGAACGCCCGATCCGCGAGGACCAGGCCCTCCTCTACCGGCTCTCCGGGGACTGGAACCCGCTGCACGCCGACCCCGAGTTCGCCAAGCTCGCCGGATTCGACCGGCCCATCCTGCACGGGCTGTGCACGTACGGCATGACGCTCAAAGCCGTCGTCGACACCCTGCTCGGCGGCGATGTGGCCCGCGTCCGCTCGTACACCACCCGCTTCGCCGGAGTCGTCTTCCCCGGCGAGACCCTGCGCATCCGGATGTGGCGGCGCGACGGCGGGGTCCGGGTGGCGGTGAGCGCGGTCGAACGGGACGACGCGCCGGTCCTCGCCGACACCGTCGTCGATCACACCTGACTGTCGTACGAACCGTCCTGAGGGGAGCCGCACCATGCGCGCAGCCGTACAGCACGAGATAGGCCAGGACAAACTCGAAGTCCTCGACGACGTCGAGGCGGTGGGCTTCGGACCCGGCAAGGTGCGCATCCGGGTGCGGGCCACGGGGCTGTGTCATTCGGACCTGTCCGCGATGAACGGCGTCCTGCCGCAGCCAGCGCCGTTCGTGCCGGGACACGAGGGCGCCGGCGAGATCACCGAAGTGGGTGACGGCGTCACCCACGTGAAGCCCGGCGACCGCGTCGTCATCTGCTGGCTCCCCGCCTGCGGCGTCTGTCCCGCCTGCAAACGCGGCCAGACGGAACTGTGCCTGGCCGGATTCATGAACGCGGGCACCCCCAACTTCAAGCGTCCCGGCGGCGACGTCTTCGGCTTCGCGGGCACCGGCACCTTCGCCGAGGAGGTCGTCGTCGACGCGGGCTGCGCGGTCCCCATCCCCGACGACGTGCCCTTCGACATCGCCGCCCTGATCGGCTGCGGCGTCACCACCGGACTCGGCGCCGCCCTCAACACCGCCGATGTGGAGGCCGGTTCATCCGTCGCCGTCATCGGCTGCGGAGGCGTCGGCATCTCCGCGATCCAGGGCGCCCGGCTCAAGGGAGCCGCCGAGATCGTCGCCGTCGACCCGGTCGCCTCCCGCCGGGAGGCCGCGCTCGGATTCGGCGCCACGAGGGCGGTCTCGCCCGACGAACTCGCCGACGCCAAGCAGTCGGTGACCGCGGGCGAGGGCTTCGACTACGTCTTCGAGGTCGTCGGCAGGTCCGCCACCGCACGCACCGCCTACGACCACACCCGCCGCGGCGGCACCCTCGTCGTCGTCGGAGCCGGCGCCATGGACGACTTCCTCCAGCTCAACATGTTCGAGCTGTTCTTCGACGAGAAGCGCATCCTGCCCTCCATGTACGGCGGCGGGGACGTCCTGCGGTCGTACGAGCGGACCATCGCCCTGTGGCGCGCGGGCCGCATCGACCTCGAAGGCCTGATCACCCACCGGGTGCCGCTGGCCGAGATCAACGAGGCGCTCGACCAGATGCGTTCGGGCACCGCGCTGCGGACGTGCATCGAGATCTGACACCGCCCGGCCGCCGAAGGGCCGGGACCCGACAGGGCGCCGGGGCCGGGCCCGGTGGACGGCCGGGACAACGGCCGGGCCCCCGGGGTGGCTGAGGTCCCGTCCCCCCGGGTGTCCGCCGAGGGCCGGGGCCTCCACCACAACCGTTAAGGACCCTGATGTCACTGCCACTTGAGGGGCTCACCGCGCTCGTCACCGGCGCCGGGCGCGGGCTCGGCCGGGCCGAGGCGCTGGAACTCGGCCGACTGGGCGCGGCCGTCGTCGTCAACGACTACGGGCAGCCCGGACGGGACGGCTCGGGCGAGGCCTCGGCCACCCCGGCCGAGGAGGTCGCCGCCGAGATCCGTGCGGCGGGCGGCCGTGCCGTCGCCCACACCGGAGACGTCGCCGACCACCAACAGGCCCGTGAACTGGTCGGCCTGGCGGTCGCCGAGTTCGGGAAACTGGACATCCTCGTCAACAACGCGGGCATCCTGCGCGACCGGATGGTCTTCTCGATGACCGAGGACGAGTGGGACTCGGTCATCCGGGTGCACCTCAAAGGCCACTTCAACACCACCCACTTCGCGTCCGTGCACTGGCGGGCCCGCTCCAAAGCGGCCGACGGACCCGTGTACGGGCGGATCGTGAACACCTCGTCGGAGGCGTTCCTCGCCGGATCCGCCGGACAGCCCAACTACGCGGCGGCGAAGGGCGGGATCGTCGGTCTGACCACCTCGACGGCACTGGCGCTCGCCAAGTACGGCGTCACCGCGAACGTCATCTGCCCGCGCGCCCGGACCCGTATGACGGAGGACGTCTTCGCCGGATTCGGGCGGCCCGACGACGGCCTGGACCCCCTCGCCCCCGAGCATGTCGCCCCGCTCGTCGGCTACTTGGCATCACCCGCCGCCGCGCACGTCAACGGCCAGCTCCTCGTGGTGCACGGCGGCATGATCGCGGTCGTCGAACGGCCGCGTGTGGCGGCGAAGTTCGACAGCAAGCAGGAAACCTTCAGCCACGACGAACTCGACGCGCTGCTCACGCCGTACTACGCGGACCGGCCGGGCGGCGAGACGTTCGCGGCGGCCGAGGTGCTGGGGCTCAGGCGGGACCGGGAGGACTCTCCCCGCTGAGCGGCCGGCCGTCGGCGAACAGGGGGAGTCTCACTCGGGAACGGCCCCGCTCGCCATGGTGCGAGCGGGGCCGTCCACCGGCTGGGCGTGCCGTCTGCCTTGTCAGGCCGTCGCCGTGCCCGTCTGGCCGGACGGCTTGCGGTGGCGGCCCTGAGGGGTCGCCTCGCCGTCACGGCCGGAGACCGGGCCGCGGTGCTTGCCGTGGCCTTCGGACCGGATCGTCGACGTGTCTCGGACGTCCGTGGCCTGCGCTTCCATGGTGCTGATGTCGTTCATCGAACTGTTCACCCCGTTGACAAGATTCTTCTTTGCAGCCGGGGGATTTTAACGTGCCGTCATCGCGCGGGAGTCGGAGGGTGACGTTTCTTCGCCCTCGCCGCCCCTTTCCGTCCCGGCCGCGGGGGCTGCCGCTTCCGCACTCACGACGGGGGGTGCGGGCTCGTCCCCGGACGCCGGACCGGCCGACTGGAGCGGGCCTGTGTGGAGGGGCCTTCGGTGAGTCGGCGGCGTCCGTGGTCCGACGGGCTCTGGCTTCTCCGCGGGCGCCTGCGGGCCTGCGGGGGGCAGCGGGGCCCGCTCGGCGGGGAGCAGGGAAGCCCGTTCGGAGGGGAGCAGCGAGACCCGCTCGGCGGGGAGCAGGGAGGCCCGTTCGGCCTCGGCCCCGAACCCCGGGCCACTCGTCAAGGGCCTCAGGGCCACTTCGCCCCTGAACTCCCCGAAGACCGACGGCCCTTCGGGATGCGCGTTGCCGGCCCCGAGCCCCGTGCCGACGGGGAGGGCCGCACGGGTCCTGGTGCCGAGGCTCATGCCGGGCGGGGGTGTGTCGGCGACCTTGGTCCAGAGAGACGGCTCGGGCGTGGGCGGTTCGGTGATCTCGATGGGAAGGCTCCCGGCCGGCACGACCGGCGCGACCGGCGCGACCGCCGCGACCGCCGCGACGGGCGGGAGGGGTTCAGAGGGCGCGGTCCTGCCGGCACCGGCACCGGCACCGGAACCGGCGTCGGTATGGGCACCGAGCCTCGCGACGGGCGGGAGCGGTTCGGCTGCCACGGTGTGGTGGCCCGTGAAAGGCGGGAGTGGTTGGGCCGTCTCGGTGTGGTGGCCGGTGAAGGGCGGGAGTGGTTGGGCTGCCTCGGTGTGGTGGCCCATGACGGGCGGGAGTGCTCCACCGATCCTGGTGCCGAGGCTCATGCCGGGTGGGGGCGTATCGGCGACCTTGGTCCAGAGGGGCGGCTCGGGCGGGCGGGGTTCCCCGGCCGAGATGCGGAGACCCCCGACGGCTGAGGCCGCTGCGGCGGGCGGGAGCGGTTCGGCCGTCACGCTGCCCGGGTCCATGTCCGCCCGCCGCGCTTCGGCGGGTGCGGTCCTGGCGGTGAGGCTCGTCACCGTCGGCAGCGGCTCCGCGTGCCTGAGCGCGTGACCCGCACCCGTGCGCGCTGCCTCGGCGGCCTCGACATCCAGGACCGTGTCGGTGCCGGGCGCCCTCGTCGTGTCCGTCCGCAGGGTCAGATGCACCGAGGGCGTCCGGTCCTGGCCCGATCTCGGGTCCGTCTGGTCGGGCGACGCGGCCGACCGGCCCTTCAGGGGTGCCTGCTGGAGGGGGACAGGGCGCGGCGCGGGACGTCTCGGGGGAGCCGGATTCCCCAGGTCCGGCTCCCCCGCCCCGTCGGGTGCTTCCAGTCGTGCGACGCCGCACGGTACGACCCCCGTCGCGTACGGCAGTTGGAGCACCCCCTCGGTGGTCCACAGCCCGGTGCCGGGCAACCAGCCCTCGGGCGCCTGACGATGGTGGATCCGGCGCTCGGACGGGCGCCAGACGCCCACCCAGGTGCCGCCCGGCCCGTCGATGCGCAGGGCGACGGCGCAGGACTCCGGGGTCAGCACCTGTCCCGGCTGGATCGCGAACGGGGTGATCGAGCAGCCCGTGGCGCTCAGGCAGTCCGGGAAGCGGACGGGCAGGGTGCTCCCGAGCACGCCCCAGCCCAGCCGTTCCCGGCCGGGGGACGGCGCGTCGGAACGGATGAGGAGAAGTCCGCTGTCCGCGTCCGCGAGAAGCAGCCGGTCGTTGCTGTGCTCGGCGATCTGGAGGAGCGGCGACACCTCTCCGCCGCGCTCCAGGTCGACGACCACCGTCTTGGTGCTGCCGTTCTGGAAGCGGTCCAGCGCGAGCAGGCGGCCCGTGCCGTCCAGCCACACCCCTCCCGAGCAGTGGCCCGGTACCTCGGCCAGGTGCTCGGGGCCGAAGGCGCCGCCCGCCACCAGCCACACCGCCGTGGATCCCCGGCCCACGGCGAGGGCGTACGCGCGCTCCCCGTCCGGCGCGGGCGGCAGCAGCCGCATCCGGGTGCCGGCGTCGGGGCACTCCACCGCGCCGAGCGGGAGCTCGCCGGTGCCGGGACCGGTCGGGTAGAGGAGGGAGAAGGCGTGGCGTCCGTCGGCCACGCGATGGATCAGCACCCGTCCGTCGGCCAGCGGCAGCACCTCGGTGCCGGGTTCCTCCGGCTGAGGGCCGGGCAACGGCACGGCGTACGGCTCGGGGCCGTCCAGCGTCCAGCGCTCCGGGTACCAGGACTCGCCGTCGCGCGCGAGCCGCGCCCCGTAGGCGCCGTCGACGGTGATCACGCAGAGGGGACGGGCAGGCCACCGGCTCGCGTCGTCGCCGTACTCGCCGCCGTTCTCGCGTTCGCTCTGCACCACGGGCTCCGTCGCACCGGCCGTCATCGTTCGGTCACCTCCGGCGACGAAGGTAGTTTTCGCACGCACAGACGTGGGACCGACGGGCTGCCGCTTCACACATAAGGGTGGCCATGTCGGGATTCGCCTGAGGGAACGGGGGCGGATGTGCTGAACGATGGTGGGGAGACCGGGCCGGGAGCGGCGGGAACGCGTTCGGTCCGTCGTCCGGGTGACGGTCCCGTGGTCCGCGACCGGTCGGACCGGGACGTAAGCCAGGTAGCCTTTCCCCGTGCCCCGTCTGTCTGAAGTCATCGCCGCGCTCGACGCCCTCTGGCCACCGGAGCGGGCCGAGGGGTGGGACGCGGTCGGCACCGTCTGCGGCGACCCCGACCAGGAGGTCACGCGCGTTCTGTTCGCCGTCGACCCGGTCCAGGACATCGTCGACGAGGCGGTGAAACTGGACGCCGACCTGCTCGTCACCCACCACCCGCTGTATCTGCGCGGTACGACGACCGTCGCGGCCGGCACCTTCAAGGGCCGCGTCGTGCACACGCTGATCAAGAACGACATCGCGCTGCACGTCGCCCACACCAACGCCGACCGCGCCGACCCGGGAGTCAGCGACGCCCTGGCCGGGGCGCTGGACCTGCGCGTCGTACGGCCTCTCGTGCCGGACGCCACCGATCCCGAGGGGCGCCGGGGCCTCGGCCGCGTCTGCGAGCTGGACCACCCGCTGACCGTGCGCGAGCTCGCCGCCCGGGTCGCCGAGCGGCTCCCCGCGACCGCGCAGGGCATCCGTGTCGCGGGCGACCCCGAGGCGCTGGTGCGCACCGTCGCGGTCAGCGGCGGCTCCGGGGACAGCCTCTTCGACGACGTGCGCGCCGCGGGCGTGGACGCCTTCCTCACCGCGGACCTGCGGCACCACCCGGTGTCCGAGGCCCGCGCCCACAGTCCTCTCGCGCTGCTCGACGCGGCGCACTGGGCCACCGAGTGGCCCTGGTGCGAGCTGGCAGCAGCCCAGCTCGACGAGATCTCCGACCGGAAGGGATGGGGACTGCGCGTCCACGTCTCCCGGACGGTCACCGACCCCTGGACCGCCCACGCGGCCTCACACAACGACACATCAGGAGCCCCCAACTGAACGCCGCGCCCGCCGACCAGATCCGACTTCTCGACGTCCAGGCCCTCGACGCCCGTCTGCAGCAGCTTGCGCACCAGCGGAGGTCGCTGCCCGAGCACGCCGAGATCGAGTCGCTGAACAAGGACCTCACCCAGCTGCGCGACCTGCTCGTCGCCGCGCAGACCGAGGAGAGCGACTGCGCCCGCGAGCAGACCAAGGCCGAGCAGGACGTCGACCAGGTGCGTCAGCGCGCCGTCCGCGACCAGCAGCGCCTCGACTCGGGTGCCGTCACCTCGCCCAAGGACCTGGAGAACCTCCAGCGCGAGATCGTCTCCCTCGCCAAGCGCCAGGGTGACCTGGAGGACGTCGTCCTCGAGGTCATGGAGCGCCGCGAGTCCGCCCAGGAGCGGGTCGCCGAGCTGACCGAGCGCGACGCCTCCGTCCAGGCGAAGATCGACGACGCGACCGGGCGTCGTGACGCCGCCTTCGAGCGGTTCGACGGCGAGGCCGCCACACTCACCAAGGAGCGCGAGGTCATTGCCGCCTCGGTGCCCGCCGATCTCCTCAAGCTCTACGACAAGCTGCGCCTCCAGCAGGGTGGCGTCGGCGCCGCCCGGCTCTACCAGCGCCGCTGCGAGGGCTGCCGCCTGGAGCTCAACATCACCGAGGTCAACGATGTGAAGGCGGCCTCCCCCGACACCGTGCTGCGCTGCGAGAACTGCCACCGCATCCTCGTGCGTACGTCCGAGTCCGGCCTGTAGGGAGTTCGGCGCGTGCGGGAGTTCATCGTCGAGGCCGACGGAGGTTCCCGGGGCAACCCGGGGCCCGCGGGCTACGGCTCCGTGGTCATCGACGCGGCCACGGGGGAGACGCTGGCGGAGCGTGCCGAGTACATCGGCGTCGCCACCAACAACGTCGCGGAGTACCGGGGCCTGGTCGCCGGGCTGCGGGCGGCCCGCGACCTCGACGCGACCGCACGGGTCCGGGTCCGGATGGACTCCAAGCTCGTCGTCGAGCAGATGTCCGGACGCTGGAAGATCAAGCACCCGGACATGAAGCCCCTGGCGGCGGAAGCCGCCCGTGTCCTCCCGCCCTCCCAGGTCACCTACGAGTGGATGCCGCGCGAGCGGAACAAGCACGCGGACCGGCTGGCCAACGAGGCGATGGACGCCGGTAAGCGCGGCGAGACGTGGTCGCCGTCGGCGTCGACGGCGGAACTGGACGCTCGGGCGGCACGCTCCGCGGCGCCCGAGCCGACGACCCCGCCCGGCGACGCGAAGGCAGGCGCGGCGAAGGCGCGAGCAGCACTGTCCACCACCCGCGGCGGCGACGCGGCGCCCCGGGAGGGGCGCGAGGAACGGCGCGACCAGCCCCCGGCGGGCGGCACTCGGACGACTG
>NZ_JBHWVI010000046.1:0-47277 GCF_042737005.1 Streptomyces sp. NPDC060027 | reverse complement strand
GGGGGCGGCTTGGGCGGGGCGGCACCGGGCGCCAACGCGCCGGGCGGCCCCACCCCCGCGGGGGGCGGCCCGCCGGGCGGCTTCCCCGGAGGGGGCGAGGCGCCCGGCGGTGGCGGCCAGGCACCCGGCGGGAACGGCGAGCAGCCCCAGGGCGGCTTCCCCGGCGGCGGCCAGGACGCGGGCCAACCGGGCGGCGGGAACGGGGAGTTCCCCGGCGGCGGCCAGACGGAGGGCGGGAACGGCGGCGCCCCGGGCGGTACCGCGGAGGGGCCCGGCGGCGCGGGCGGTGACGGCGGGGGCGGTGGCGGCATGGGCGGGACCACCAGCAGCGCCCTGGCCTCCTATCTGGAGAAGCACCAGGACGGCGCCAAGTGGCTGCTGGCGGTGTCGAATTCGCAGGGCGCGGCGCAGCTGATCGTGAGCACCGGCAAGCCCGTCATCTCCATGTTCGGCTTCACCGGTTCCGACAAGGCGATGACCCTCGCCAAGCTCAAGGAGCTCGTGCGCAAGGGCGAGTTGCACTACATCCAGCTCGGCGGCGGCATGGGCGGCGGAATGGGCGGAAACAACACGCTCAGCTCGCAGATCACCACCTGGGTGGAGAAGAACGGCACGGCGGTTAAGGCGAGCGCGTACGACAAGTCCGCGTCGTCCGACTCCACTTCGGAGTCCGGATCCACTTCGGAGTCCGGGTCCGCATCCGGCGCCGGGTCCGACTCCGGATCGGGGGCGCGGAGTGGCGGCCAGTCGGCCTCGACGCTCTACCGGCTGGACCCGTCCGACGTCGGCTGACCCACCCGCCCGACACCCGGCGGCCCCTGACCACATGTCCGGTCAGGGGTCGCTCGTTCGTTCTGTCATGTCTCGCGTGGACTGCACGAGTTGTTGAATCCCGACACTGAACCGACACCTCCCCTTAACCCCAACTACCTCATGTCCATGTCACCCTCCCGATTACCCGCTCCATTCAACCCGCGTAGAACGGACACCCCACGATGCCCGCCACGCACATACGCCGCTGGAAGACCCTGGCGCTGAGCACCTCCGCGGTCCTCGTCGGCCTCACCCTGCCGACCGTGGCCGCGACCCCCGCGAATGCCACGACGACCGCGTACGACAGCACGTACTACAAGAACGCGGTCGGCAAGACCGGCACGACCCTGAAATCCTCGCTGCACACCATCATCAGCAGCCAGACCAAGATCTCGTACTCCGCGGTCTGGAACGCGCTGAAGGTCACCGACCAGGATCCGAACAACAGCAACAACGTGATCCTGCTGTACAGCGGTGTCTCGCGCAGCAAGTCCCTCAACGGCGGCGACGTCGGCGACTGGAACCGCGAGCACACCTGGGCCAAGTCGCACGGAGACTTCGGCGAGGTGACCGGTCCCGGCACGGATCTGCACCATCTGCGCCCGGCGGACGTCCAGGTCAACAGCATCCGCGGCAATCTGGACTTCGACAACGGCGGCAGCACGGTCACCAACGGGGGCGGCAGCCTCGTCGACTCCGACTCCTTCCAGCCGCGCGCCGCGGACCGGGGCGACGTGGCCCGCATGATCCTCTACATGGCCGTGCGCTACGAGGGCGACGACGGCTTCGCCAACCTGGAACCCAACGAGAAGGTCGGCAACGGCAGCAACCCGTACATGGGCAAGCTCTCCGTTCTCAAGGCGTGGAACGAGGCGGACCCGCCGAGCGCCTTCGAGGAGAAGCGCAACCAGGCCATCTACGACACCTACCAGCACAACCGCAACCCGTTCATCGACCACCCGGAATGGGTGGAAGCGATCTGGTAGGCAGAGTGATCGCCTGAGCTCCCTTTGCAGAAAAGGGAGTTCAGGCGGCTGCCGGGGCCCTCGGGCGCCGGAAGGTGACAAATGAATGGCCTCAGGGCGTACAACCAGTGACGCCCCGCCCGAGTCGCACTCCCTGGACGCGTCGGACCACCGCGTCCCACCGGAACGACGAAAGGCACCCGATGTCCCGAGCACGACGCAGAAGCCGCTCCGCGCGGTTGACCGCGCCCCTGGCCGCCGCCGCGCTGCTGGCCGGAGGGGTCGGCATCTGGGCCCTCACCGGCGCCACCGCCCAGGCCGCCACCGGGTCGGCGGACGCCCAGGACGACTTCAACGGGGACGGCTACGCCGACCTGGTCGTCGGCGCCCCGACCGCGACCGTGTCGAGCAAGGCCCGGGCGGGCTACGTGGCCGTCATGTACGGCTCCGCGGCCGGCCTGTCCGCCTCACACAAGAAGATCGTCAGCCGCTCCACCAGCGGGGTCCCCGGCTCCGCCACCGCGAACCAGCGCTTCGGGTCGTCCTTCACCAGGGCCGACCTGGACAAGGACGGCTACAGCGACCTCGTGATCGCGGGCGGCAAGGAGGGCTCGGTCGTCCTGTGGGGCTCCGCCTCCGGGCTCACCGGGGGCACGGCCCTCGCCGGATACGGCGCCGCGCCGGCGGCCGGCGACTTCGACGGCGACGGCACCACGGACCTCGCCCTGTTCTCCGCGAAGTCCGTCGCCGGCGACGACCCGATACCCACCTCGGCCGCCCTGTGGAAGGGCCCCGTCTCCCGCGCCGGCAAGCCGGCCGCCGTCCTGAACATCCTCGACAGGTCCTCCTGGTGGGGATACGAGGAGAACGACGCCTCCTGTGCCACCGGTCACGGCTGCGAGGAGGACGGCGACACGGTCAGCGGTCCCGTCACCTCCGGCCAGGTCGGCGACATCAACGGCGACGGCCGGGACGACCTCGTCCAGTGGTACTACGCCGGCGACGGACAATGGGGCAACCGGCTGCTGTACGGCAGCCCGTCGGGCTTCAAGCGTGCCGACGCCCCCGGCGGCGGCACGAGCATCACCCTGAACACCGGCGTCGGCGACGTGAACGGCGACGGGTTCGACGACGTCGTCTCCGGTGGCGCCGACTGGTACGACAAGGTGCGGATCGCGTACGGCTCCGCCGCCGGCCTCAGCGATCACGTGCAGACCTTCGACCAGGACCTGGCCGGCTTCCCCGGCGTCCAGGAGGAGGGCGACGAGATCGGTTCGGCCGTCTCGGTCGCCGACGTCACGGGTGACGGCTACGCGGACATCGCGCTCGGCATCGCCGGCGAGGACGTCGCCGGTGTCGTCGACGCCGGCTCGGTCGCCCTCGTCCATGGCGGCCCCTCGGGCGTCACGGGTGCCGGCACGCAGGTCTTCCACCAGGACACCGCCGGTGTGCCCGGCGCCGCCGAGACCGACGACCGGTTCGGCGTGGCCACGGCGCTGCTGGACGTGAACGGCAACGGCCGTCGCGACCTCGCCGCGTCCTCGACCGCGGAGAACGCCTCCGCCGGCGCGGTCTGGGTCCTGCGCGGCACCACGGCCGGCCTGACCACCACGTCCGCCCTCGCGTTCGGCCCGAAGACTCTCTCGGCGCCCTACACGAACGCGCTGTTCGGCTCGTCCCTGCGCTGAGCGGCCTCGCACGACGGAGCGCCGGGGAGTGGGTCGCACCCTCCCCGGCGCTCCCGCGTTCCCGCGGCCGCGTCCTGAGCGGTCAGCCCAGGTGCGTCGGCGCGAACATCCGCAGCAGGGCGGGCAGGACGACCACCGACGGACCGGGGGCGGCCAGGGCCTTGGCCAGGTCCTCCTCCAGCGTCTCGGGGCTCGTGAGGACGCCCGGCACGCCGAACGACTCGGCGAGGGCCACGTAGTCCGGGCGCGACAGCTCCGTGGCGGTCGCCTGGCCGAAGGCGCCGGTCATGTACTCGCGGAGGATGCCGTAGCCGCCGTCGTCCACGATGAGCCAGGTGACCGGGAGGTCGCACTGCTTCGCCGTGGCCAGTTCGGCGATGGAGTACAGCGCGCCGCCGTCGCCGGAGACCGCGAGGACCGGGCGGGAGGGGTCGGCCGCCGCCGCGCCCAGCGCCGCCGGGAAGCCGTAGCCGAGGCCGCCGGCGCCCTGGGCGGAGTGCATGGTGTTGGCGCCGCGCGGGTCGAAGGCCGACCACGCCCAGTACGCCAGGATCGTCATGTCCCAGAAGGACGGCGACGAGTCCGGGAGGGCCCGGCGGACGGACGCCAGCACGTCCTGTTCCAGGGTGAGTTCCTGGCCGGCGATACGGTCCGCGACCCGGGCGAGCACCGAGGTCACACGGTCCGCCGCCGACGGGTCGGGGCGTTCCTCCACCGTCTCCAGGAGCGCGGACAGCGCGAGGCGGGCGTCCGCGTGGATGCCCAGCGCCGGGTGGTTGGACTCCAGCTTGCCGAGGTCGGCCTCGATCTGGATCACCCGGCCGCGGGGCTTGAACGTGTGGTAGTTCGAGGAGAGTTCACCGAGGCCCGAGCCCACCACCAGCAGGACGTCCGCGTCCTCCAGGAAGTCGGTCGTGTACCTGTCCTCCAGCCAGGACTGGAGGGAGAGCGGGTGCTCCCAGGGGAAGGCGCCCTTGCCGCCGAAGGTGGTGACGACCGGCGCGTTCAGCCTCTCGGCGAGCGCGCACAGCTTGCCGGACGCGTCCGACCGGACGACCCCGCCGCCCGCGATGATCGCGGGGCGGGCCGCCGAGGACAGCAAGTGAGAGGCCAGCGCGGTCAGTTCGGGGCGCGGGACCACGTCCTCGGGGGTCGCGTCCATCGCCGTGACCACCGGCAGGCTCGTCTCGGCGAGCAGCACGTCCTGCGGGATCTCCACCCAGACCGGCCCGTGCGGAGCGGTCAGCGCCGACTCCCATGCCGCCGCGATCGCGGAGGGGATCTGGGACTGCGTACGGACCGTGTGGACCGACTTCACCACGCCGCGGAACGAGGCCTGCTGGTCGGGGAGTTCGTGCAGATAGCCGTGGCGGCCGCCGCCCAGCCCCGCGGTCGGGATCTGGCTGCTGATGGCGAGGACGGGCGCCGAGGCGGCGCGCGCCTCCTGGAGCGCGGCGAGCGAGGTCAGCGCCCCGGGGCCGGTGGAGAGCAGCAGCGGCGCGGCCTCGCCGGTGATCCGGCCGTAGGCGTCCGCCGCGAACCCGGCGTTGTTCTCGACGCGCAGGCCGACGTACTGGAGCGAGGAGCGGCGGAGCGCGTCGAACATGCCGAGCGCGTGCTGGCCCGGCAGCCCGAAGACGGTCGTCGCACCGAGACCGGAGAGGGTCTCCACGACCAGGTCTCCGCCGTTGCGGCCGGGGGGCGGGTTGAGCGCGGCCTCCGTCTGTGCCGCCGACGGACGGAGCACCAGGTCGTGGTCGTGGGTCACTTGCTTCGGGCCTCCGCGATCTGGCGGGACATGATGGTGGTCAGTTCGTAGGCGGTGTGGGACGCCGCCACCGCGGTGATCTCGGCGTGGTCGTACGCCGGGGCGACCTCGACCACGTCGGCCGAGACCAGGTTGCAGGACGAGAGGCCGCGCAGGATCTCCAGGAGCTCGCGGGAGGTCATGCCGCCCGCCTCCGGGGTGCCCGTGCCGGGCGCGTGCGCCGGGTCGAGGCAGTCGATGTCGATGGAGATGTAGAGCGGGCGGTCGCCGATGCGCTGGCGCAGCTGGTCGGCGACCTCGTCGGCGCCCCGGCGGTAGACGTCCGCCGAGGTGACGATGCCGAAGCCCATCTTCTCGTCGTCGGTGAGGTCCTGCTTGCCGTACAGCGGGCCGCGGATGCCGACGTGGGAGAGCGCGGAGGTGTCGAGGATGCCCTCCTCGACGGCGCGGCGGAACGGGGTGCCGTGCGTGTACTCGGCGCCGAAGTAGGTGTCCCAGGTGTCGAGGTGCGCGTCGAAGTGGAGCAGCGCGACCGGGCCGTGCTTCTTGGCGACGGAGCGGAGCAGGGGCAGCGCGATGGTGTGGTCGCCGCCCAGGGTCATCAGGCGGGCGCCGGTGCCGAGCAGCTCGTCGGCGGCGGCCTCCACCGTCTCCACGGCCTCGTTGATGTTGAACGGGTTCGCCGCGATGTCACCGGCGTCCGCGACCTGCGCGAGGGCGAACGGGGAGGCGTCCTGCGCCGGGTTGTAGGGGCGCAGCAGCCGGGACGCCTCGCGGATCGCGTTGCCGCCGAAGCGGGCGCCCGGCCGGTACGAGACACCGGAGTCGAACGGCACACCGACCACGGCGACGTCGGTGGTGCCGACCTCGTCGAGGCGCGGCAGCCGGGCGAAGGTCGCGGGGCCGGCGTACCGCGGGATGCGGGACGAGTCGACGGGTCCGCGGGGCGTCTCGTTGCTGCTCATGGGGTATTGCCTTCTTTCCTACGCTTCGTCGCGTATGTACAACTAAGTACAACTAGTACGACTCTACTGGGGAACCGGGACCGGTTCGGACACGGGTTCGGCGACGCGGCCCGCGAGCCGCTCCCGCCAGGCGGCCAGTACCGCGGCGTCGGTCGCCGGCGTGGCCAGCGAGACGATCACGTACGCGGCCAGCGAGAGGAGCAGTCCGTAGTAGACCGGCTCGTTCGCGAGGATGCCGTACGAGGCCATCAGACCGATGACGGCGACACCGCCGACGACGACGGAGGCCAGCGCGCCGTGCACCGTGCCGCGCTTCCACAGCAGACCGCCGAGGATCGGGACGAGCAGGCCGGCGACGAGCAGGTTGTAGGCGACGGTCAGCGCCTCGACGACGTTGTTCAGCGCGATCGCCGTGCCGATCACGGCGATGCCCATGACGAGGATGAAGACGCGGTTGCCCTTGACCTCGTCGTGGTCCTCCGCGTCGCGCTTCACGGCGCCGCGCAGCCGGGACCAGATGTCGTTGTTGGCGACGGTGGCGCAGGCGATCAGGGCGCCGGAGGAGGTGGACATCACAGCGGCGAGGGCCGCGGCGAGCACCAGTCCCCGCACGCCGACCGGGAGTTCGTCCTTGACGATGGTCGCGAAGGCGGTGTCGGCGCTGGGCAGCTTCGGGTACATGACCTTGGCCGCGGTGCCGATGACGGCGCCGGCCACGGCGTAGACCAGGCAGTAGGTACCGGCGACCGTGCCGCCCCACTTGGCGGTCCTGTCACCGCGTGCGGTGAACACGCGCTGCCAGATGTCCTGCCCGATCAGCATGCCGAACGTATAGATCAGCACGTAGGTGAAGATCGTCTCGCCGCCGATGCCCAGCGGGTCGAAGTACTCGGTGGGCAGCTTGGCCTTCATCTCGCTGAACCCGCCGGCCTTGACGACCGCTATGGGCAGGAGCAGGAGCAGCACGCCGACGGTCTTGACCACGAACTGCACCATGTCGGTGAGGGTGATCGACCACATGCCGCCGAGCGTCGAGTACGCGACGACGATGGAGCCGCCGAGGACGATCGCGAGCGTGCGGTTCATGTCGAACAGGACGTCGAAGATCGTGGCGTAGGCGATGGTCGAGGTGACCGCCAGCATCAGGGTGTACGCCCACATGACGACACCGGAGATGACTCCGGCCCGGCCGCCGTAGCGCAGGTCGAGCATCTCGGAGACGGTGTAGACCTTCAGGCGGGCGATGCGGGCGGAGAAGAAGACACTGAGCGCCAGCAGGCCGAGGCCGATGGTGAAGACCATCCAGGCACCGGAGAGCCCGTACTGGTAGCCGAGCCCGACACCGCCGATGGTGGACGCGCCGCCGAGGACGATGGCGGCCATGGTGCCGGAGTACATGACGGGCCCGAGCCTGCGTCCCGCGACGAGGAACTCGCTCTTGGACTTGGCGCGGCGCATGCCCCACCAGCCCATGGCCAGCATGCCGGCCAGATAGACGACGATGACTGCGTAGTCGACGGCCATGGGTCTCCTCGGGGTGCTCTGTGGCGTGTCGTGCGGGGATGTGGGGGTCGAGCCGGCAACTGATCGCGGGGACATCCGCCCGTACCCACGGCTGCCGGTCGGGACCGACACTAGGTGGCCGGAAAGCGGCTGCGAAGTGTACGTTTCATCCATTCGATCCGAACGGGATGGAGGGATCGTCCACCGTGCCGGACCCTCAGTCGCCGTCCGCCCCGGCCGTACCACCGACGCCTCCGGTGCCGCTGTCGGCGCTGCTCGCCCGCGAGGACCTGGCCCTGCGCCTGATCGCCGGGCCGGCGGACCCCGACACGGTGATCCACTGGGCGCACACGTCGGAGATGGCCGACCCCTATCCCTACCTGCTGGGCGGTGAGCTGCTGCTGACGGCGGGGGTCCACGTGCCCGAGACGGCCCGCTCCGGCGGGGACACCCCCGGCTCGAACGAGGCCGAGAGCTCGGCGGACTACTTCGACGGCTATGTCTCCCGCATCGTCGCGGCGGGCGGCGCGGCGCTGGGATTCGGTCTGGCCCCGGTCCACGACACGGTCCCCCGCGCCCTGGTCGCGGCGTGCGACACGTACGGGCTGCCCCTGCTGGAGGTCCCGCCCCAGACGACGTTCTCCGGGGTCGCCCGCGCGGTGTGGCAGCTCATGGCCCAGGCCAGGCTGGCCGAACTCCGCCGGGTGACCGAGGCCCAGCAGAGCCTGGCCGCCGCCGCGGCCCGCCCCGATCCGGTACCGGCGGTGCTCCGGCAACTGGCCCGGCGGGTGGGAGGCTGGGCCGTGCTGTACGGCCCCGAGGGCACGGAGCTGGCCCGGGCCGGAACGCTCCCGCCGACCGGCCTCCCGGCGACGGCACGGCCCACGCCCCCGGCCCACCCCACGCTTGCGGACCGGACGACGGACACGGCCCGCCCTACGGGTACGGCCCACCCGGCGGACACGGCCCACCCGGGGGCCACGGCCCACCCGGCGGACACGGCGTCTCTGGAGGAGGTGCTCGCCGAGCTTGCCGGTGTCGTGCGGCCCGGGGCTGCCGTCCAAGGCCCCAGGCCCGCCTCCGCCACCGACACCGTGGGCGGCGTCCACCTCGCGGCCTACGCCCTCGGCAGCGGGCAGGGCTTCGTCCTGGGGGTCGCCGCGCCGCGCCGCGACCCCGGCGACCACACGATCGCCTCCGTCGCGTCCGTGCTGCTCTCCCTCCTCACCGGGGAGCACCAGAGCGGGAGCGGGGCCGCGCGGTCGGCGGCCCTGGTGCGGCTGCTGCTCGGGGCCGCACCGGAAGCGGTGGCACCGCTGCTCGGCGGTGAGCGGTGGGTGGTCGTGCACGCGCGCCCCGCCGGGGACGGCCCCGCCCCGGACGCCGTCACCGCGTCCGCGCTGGCGGCCGCGCTGGGCTCCGCGCTGGTCGACGTGGGCGGCGCCGTCGTCCGCGTCCTCGTCCCCGGCGACCGCGAGCCCACCGCGCAGCCGGGCTGGACCTGCGGGGTCAGCGCGCCCGCGGGCCCGCACGCGTGGGCGGCCGCCGACACCCAGGCGGCTCGCGCGCTGGCCCGCGCCCGCGCGACCCGGGCACCCCTGGTCCGCCACGGCGACCGGCCCGCGCTCGCGGACCTCGTCCCCCCGGAAGACGCCGAGGCCCACGCCCACGCCCTCCTCGCTCCCGTCGCCGGGACCCCCGCCCTCACCGAGACCCTCCGCACCTGGCTCTCCCTGCACGGCAGTTGGGACCGCACCGCGGTGGCCCTCTCGGTCCACCGCAACACCGTCCGCCAACGCATCGCCCGCTGTGCGGCGTTGCTGGGCACGGACCTCGACGACCCCGACGTACGGATGGAGTTGTGGTTCGCGCTCAGGGACGACTGAGCCGAAGACCCGGGATCAGGTGTCGCGACGAGGTGCCGGTCCAGGCCTCCGCGCCGCCGGAGACCGCCGTTCCGCCCGGGGCGGGCACGGAGACGACCGCCCGTCGGCCGTCTCCGCCGCGCCCCGGGTCCCGCACACCCGAGTGACGCACATCCCAGCGACCGGGACAGCCGCGCCCTCGGCGGGAACGCACCGGCACAATGGGCGTATGCCGATACCCGGGACTCCCAGCCGCGCCGAACTTGTCGACCATCTCGTGAAGACCCGTATCGCGGGCGATGTCGCCACGCCCCGCGAGAACAACCTCTCCCACTACCGCAAGCTGGCGAACGGCGAGCGCAACTGGTGGCTCGGCCTGGAACTCGGCGACCGCTGGACCGACGAGCAGGACGTGCTCGCGGTGATGGCGGAGCGGGTCGGCGTGAACGACGACCCGGAGTACCGGTACGGCCAGGACACCATCGACCCCGAGCTGACCGTGGACGCGCTGGACCGCCTGGCGGCCCGGCTGCGCAAGGCGGCCGAGGACCGGCAGCGGGTGCTGTTCGCGACCGGCCACCCCGGCGGTCTGCTGGACGTGCACCGTGCCACGGCCGCCGCCCTGCGCGCCGCCGGCTGCGAGATCGTGGTGATCCCGGACGGGCTGCAGACGGACGAGGGCTATGTCATGCAGTTCGCGGACGTGGCGGTCCTGGAGCACGGCGCCACGCTGTGGCACACGCACTCGGGCGAGCCGATGCGCGCGATCCTCACCGGCCTGGAGCGCGCGGGGCGCCCGCTGCCCGATCTGGTCGTGGCCGACCACGGCTGGGCCGGCTACGCGGGCCGGCACGGTCTGGACTCCGTCGGCTACGCCGACTGCAACGACCCGGCCCTCTTCCTCGCCGAGTCGGAGGGCACGCTCCAGGTCGTGGTCCCGCTCGACGACCACGTCATCAGCCCGCGCCACTACGACCCGATGACGGCGTACCTGCTCGACGCGGCGGGCCTGGCCTGAGCCCCGGCGGCGCCTAGATCCCGGCGATCGATCCGGGGGCGCGTTCGGCGCGTGCGAGTCCCCGGATCACCTGGAGCGGCCCGTGCCGCCGGACCGCGAGGCGGGCGAGCAGGTCGACCACCGGCGCGGTCACCCGCTCGGGGAAGTCCGGTGCCGGCAGGCCCACGCTGTACGCCAAGTCGTCCGCGTGCACGACGAGTTCCATCAGCCGGGTGAGCAGGAAGTCGTCGAGGTCGAGGGACCAGTCGCCCCAGGACGGCATCCGGACGGGCCGTACGGCGGGGGTCCCGTGCAGCTCGGTCCGCAGCCGTTCGACGGCCTCCCGGGCCCGTTCCACGAGCACCTCGTGGCCGTCCGCCGCCGTGGCCTCTCCGCCGCGCCGGATACGGACGCTGACCGCGCCGTCGACGCCGGCGTCGAGCCAGGTCACCCGCTCCAGGTAGTACTCCCGCAGCGACACCACCGGCTCCACCGGAACCGGCCGTGTCAGCAGGTCCGGCAGGGCGAGTTCCGGCCAGACGGTGTGCCCCGCCAGCCCCTGGACACTGAAGTCCCGCAGCGCGCTGGGCTTTTCCCAGGCGGCGGCGACGGCGGGTTCGGCGAGCAGCCCGACGACCGTGCCCGCGGTCTCCAGGAAGACTTCCCGGACGCGTGTCCCGCGCCCGCTCCACGACTCATCCGTATAGGTCATGACCGCCATCCAACCCGCGGCGCCGGACCGCCTCAACCGCCTTTCACGGCCAGGGATTCAACCCCTCGTCCCGCCGCTGGGCGTACCCCGGCGTGGGGTCCAGATACACCCTGCTCACCGAGGGGAACACCGCCCGGAGCCGGTCCTCGGCCTGTTCGCAGGCCCACTCGATCTGGGCCGCGGTCGAGGCGTCCCGGAAGTCGACCTTGGCGGCGATGAGCGCCTCGCGCGGTCCCTGCATGAGCGTGATCAGTTCCAGTACGGCCTCCACGTGCTCCACCGCCAGCAGCTCCGCCCGGATCCGCTCCCGCATCGGCTTGGGCAGCGGCCGTCCGATCAGCAGCTCCGCGTTGGAACGGCCCAGCACCCAGGCGACGTAGAGCAGCAGGAGCCCGATGAGCAGCGAGGCGACGCCGTCCCAGACGCCCGATCCGGTGAGCTGTCCGCCGAGCAGGCCGCCCGCCGCGAAGACCAGTCCGACCAGGGCCGCCGAGTCCTCCATGACGACGGCCTTGACGGCGGTGTCGGGCGTGCGCCGGAGGTACGTCCTGAAGGAGGCGTCGACGCGGGCGGCCTCGCCGCGTGCCTGCCGCAGTCCCGTCCGCAGGGAGAAGCCCTCCAGGAGGAAGGCGACGGCCAGCACGATGTACGACACGAGCGGGTCGCCGAGTTCCTCCCCCGCCACCAGGGTGTGGATGCCGTCGTAGATCGAGAAGACCGCGCCGCCGACGAAGGTGGCGACGGCCGCGAGCAGAGCCCAGATGTAGCGCTCGGGGCCGTAGCCCAGCGGATGGTCCTCGTCGGCGGGTTTCTCGCTGCGTTTGAGCGCGGTGAGCAGGAGCAGCTCCGTGACGGTGTCGGCGACGGAGTGGGCGGCCTCCGACAGCATGGCGCTGGATCCGCTGATGACACCGGCGACCGCCTTGGCGAGGGCGATCCCGAGATTGGCGACGGCGGCGACGATCACCGTGAAGACGCTCTCGCCGCCGCCGTCCTGCGCTGTGTCGGTCATGCCTCAGTCTTACCGAGGAAGGCCGCCTAGCGCGGGACGCGGACCACGCCCTCCTGGATCACCGAGATGGCCAGCTTGCCGTCCTGGGTGTAGATCCGGGCCTGGCCGAGGCCGCGGCCTCCCGACGCCGACGGCGACTCCTGGTCGTAGAGCAGCCATTCGTCGGCGCGGAACGGGCGGTGGAACCACATCGCGTGGTCGAGCGAGGCCCCGACGACGTCGCCGGTCACCCAGCCGCCGCGCCCGTGGGCGAGCAGGATGGAGTCGAGGAGCGTCATGTCCGAGACGTACGTCGCGAGGACGACGTGCAGCAGGGGGTCGTCCGCGAGCTTGCCGTTGGTGCGGAACCACACCTGGGAGCGCGGCTCGCGGGCCTCGCCGACCGTGCCGTACGGCGGCGCGTCGACATAGCGCAGGTCGACGGACTCCCGGGCCTCCAGGATGCGCTCCACGACGTCGGCGTCGGTGAAGACGTCGGCGTACAGCGGGAGCAGCTCGGCGGCCGTGGGCAGCGTCTCCGGGTCGGGCGCGGGCGGCATCGGGGCCTGGTGCTCCATGCCCTCCTCGTACGTCTGGAAGGACGCGGAGAGATGGAAGATCGGCTGTCCGTGCTGGACCGCGACCACCCGGCGGGTCGTGAAGGACCGGCCGTCGCGGATGCGGTCCACGGAGTACACGATCGGTGCGCCGGGGTCCCCCACCCGCAGGAAGTACGCGTGCAGGGAGTGGGCGAGCCGGTCCTCGGGGACCGTCCGCCCGGCGGCGACCAGTGCCTGCGCCGCCACCTGTCCGCCGAAGACGCGCGGAACGACGGCGGACCGGGACTGGCCGCGGAAGATGTTCTCCTCGATCCGCTCGAGGTCGAGCAGATCGAGGAGAGACTCAAGTGCCTCACTCATGGGGCAGTTGTACCGTGCAGTCTTTTCGCGGACCTTACAGGCCCATGTCCTTGGCGATGATCGTCTTCATGATCTCGCTGGTACCGCCGTAGATGCGGTTGACGCGGTTGTCCGCGTACAGGCGCGCGATCGGGTACTCGTTCATGAAGCCGTAGCCGCCGTGCAGCTGGAGGCAGCGGTCGATGACGCGGTGCGCGACCTCGGTGCAGAACAGCTTGGCGCTGGCGGCCTCGGCCGGCGTCAGCTCACCCGCGTCGAGGGCCTCCAGGGCGCGGTCGGCGACGGCCTCGGCCGCGTCCACCTCGGCCTGGCAGGCGGCCAGCTCGAACTTGGTGTTCTGGAAGGACGCGACGGTCTTGCCGAAGACGGTGCGCTCCTGGACGTACTCCTTGGCGAACCGGACGGCGGCCTTGGCCTGCGCGTAGGCGCCGAAGGCGATGCCCCAGCGCTCGGAGGCGAGGTTGTGGCCGAGGTAGTAGAAGCCCTTGTTCTCCTCGCCGAGCAGGTCCTCGACGGGCACCTTCACGTCGACGAACGCCAGCTCGGCGGTGTCGGAGGTCTTCAGGCCGAGCTTGTCGAGCTTACGGCCGATGGAGTAGCCCTCGGCCTTGGTGTCCACGGCGAAGAGGGAGATGCCGAAGCGGCGGTCCTCGGCGGTGGGCGCGGAGGTGCGGGCGCAGACGATCACGCGGTCGGCGTGGACGCCACCGGTGATGAAGGTCTTGGAGCCGTTGAGGACGTAGTGCGTGCCGTCCTCGGAGAGCTTGGCGGTGGTCTTCATGCCCGCGAGGTCGGAGCCGGTGCCCGGCTCGGTCATCGCGAGGGCCCACATCTCCTCGCCGGAGACGAACTTCGGCAGGAAGCGCTTCTTCTGCTCGTCGGTGGCGAGCGACTTGATGTAGGGCAGGCCGAGCAGCACGTGCACACCGGAGCCGCCGAACTGGACACCGGCGCGCGAGGTCTCCTCGTACATCACGGCTTCGAACTTGTACGAGTCGATGCCGGCGCCGCCGAACTCCTCGTCCACGCGGATGCCGAAGACGCCGAGCTCGGCGAGCTTGTAGTAGAAGTCGCGCGGCGCCTGGCCGGCGGCGAACCACTCGTCGTAGACCGGGACGACCTCGGCCTCGATGAAGGCGCGCAGGGTCTCCCGGAACGCCTCGTGGTCCTCGTTGAACACAGTACGGCGCACCGCCGCCACCTCCGCCTGATTGCCTGGGTCATTTCTAAGCGCTTGCTCAGATACGAGGTTACCCGCCGGTCACGAGCGCCGTCCAGAGGTCGCCCCCCGAGACGCTCGTCACGCCCCGGGAGCCGCGGGGGCCTCAGGGGCCGCGGCCGCCGCGCCGAACGCCCCCCGCGCCATCCGGTGCAGCAGCTCGGCGGTCCCCGCGCGCCCCGGGAGCGCGCCCGGCCGCCCCAGGTGAGGGGTCGAGTTCAGCAGGCCGAAGACCGAGTGCACGGCCGACCGGGCGGCCGGCTCCGTCAGCTCCGGGTACACCTCGCGGACCACCTCCACCCACAGCT
This sequence comes from Streptomyces sp. NPDC060027, assembly GCF_042737005.1. Classification (NCBI taxonomy): domain Bacteria; kingdom Bacillati; phylum Actinomycetota; class Actinomycetes; order Kitasatosporales; family Streptomycetaceae; genus Streptomyces; species Streptomyces sp. NPDC060027. Next base: position 32,563 of record NZ_JBHWVI010000046.1, on the reverse strand, counting down.
CGACGTACTGCCGCTGAAGCTGCCGCACGAGCTTGCGGTCACTGTCCCGGAGGCGGTCCAGCTCGCGGTCGTGCAGGGTGATCAGGGGGCGGTCGTCGAGCGCGAAGTCGATGTGCCCCTCGATGAGCGAGTCGAGGAGCGCCTCCGCGCCCCCTCCGGCCTCCGCCACCCTGCGCTTGCCGCCCGTGAGCAGCTGCCCGCTGATCCCCACCAGCAGCTCGGCGAGCATCGCGTCCTTGCCCGCGAAGTGCCGGTAGAGCCCGGGGCCGCTGATGCCGACCGCCGCTCCTATCTCATCAACTCCCACACCGTGGAAGCCGCGCTCGGCGAAGAGCCGGGCGGCTTCCTTGAGGATCTGCTCGCGGCGGGTGGGGGCGTCGGTTCTGGTGGCCATGAAAACAATTCTAGACAGGGAGGTTAGCGGTCGTTAACCTGAAGGAAATGCGTTAACGCTCATTAACTGGTCGACCACTGGTGAGGGGACCGCAGGATGCAAGAGGCACCGGAGCTGACGAGCGCGGCAGATCCCGCGTCGGAGGCCTGGAGGGCCAACGAGGCGGCACACCGCGCGCTGGGCGAGGAGCTGCGCCAGAAGCTGGCCGCGGCGCGGCTCGGCGGCGGCGAGAAGGCACGCGCGCGGCACACCGCGCGCGGAAAGCTGCTGCCCCGCGACCGTGTGGACACCCTCCTCGACCCCGGCTCCCCGTTCCTGGAGCTGGCGCCGCTCGCCGCCGACGGGATGTACGACGGAGCGGCCCCGGCCGCCGGCGTCATCGCCGGGATCGGCCGGGTCAGCGGGCGCGAGTGCGTGGTCGTCGCCAACGACGCCACCGTCAAGGGCGGCACCTACTACCCGATGACGGTGAAGAAGCACCTGCGCGCCCAGGAGGTCGCGCTGGAGAACCGTCTGCCCTGTATCTATCTCGTCGACTCCGGAGGCGCCTTCCTGCCCATGCAGGACGAGGTGTTCCCCGACCGCGAGCACTTCGGGCGGATCTTCTACAACCAGGCGCGGATGTCCGGCGCCGGGATCCCGCAGATCGCGGCCGTCCTCGGCTCGTGCACGGCGGGCGGCGCCTACGTACCGGCGATGAGCGACGAGGCCGTGATCGTGCGCGGTCAGGGCACGATCTTCCTCGGCGGTCCGCCGCTGGTGAAGGCCGCCACCGGCGAGGTCGTCACGGCCGAGGAGCTGGGCGGCGGCGAGGTCCACTCCCGCGTGTCGGGCGTCACCGACCATCTCGCGGAGGACGACGCGCACGCGCTGCGGATCGTCCGGAACATCGCGGCCACCCTCCCCGCGCGCGGGGAGCTGCCCTGGTCCGTGGAGCCGTCGGCCGAGCCCAAGGTGGACCCGTACGGGCTGTACGGCGCGGTGCCGGTCGACTCCCGCACCCCCTACGACGTGCGCGAGGTCATCGCGCGCGTGGTCGACGGTTCGCGCTTCGCCGAGTTCAAGGCCGAGTTCGGGCAGACCCTGGTCACCGGCTTCGCGCGGATCCACGGACACCCGGTCGGGATCGTCGCCAACAACGGCATCCTGTTCTCCGAGTCGGCCCAGAAGGGCGCCCACTTCATCGAGCTGTGCGACCAGCGCGGCATCCCGCTGGTGTTCCTGCAGAACATCTCCGGGTTCATGGTGGGCCGCCAGTACGAGGCCGGCGGCATCGCCAAGCACGGCGCGAAGATGGTGACGGCCGTCGCCTGCACCCGCGTGCCGAAGCTGACCGTCGTGATCGGCGGCTCGTACGGCGCGGGCAACTACTCGATGTGCGGCAGGGCGTATTCGCCGCGCTTCCTGTGGATGTGGCCGGGGGCCAAGATCTCCGTGATGGGCGGCGAGCAGGCCTCCTCGGTCCTCGCGACCGTCAAGCGCGACCAGATCGAGGCGCGCGGCGAGTCCTGGCCCGCCGCGGACGAAGAGGACTTCAAGGCGCCGATCCGGCAGCAGTACGAGCGGCAGGGGAACGCCTACTACGCGACGGCCCGGCTGTGGGACGACGGAGTCATCGACCCGATGGAGACCCGGCAGGTCCTCGGACTCGCCTTGACCGCCTGCGCCAACGCGCCCCTGGGTGACCCCCAGTTCGGCGTCTTCCGGATGTGAGGGGACCCATGTTTGACACGGTGCTTGTGGCCAACCGGGGCGAGATCGCCGTACGCGTCATCCGTACCCTGCGCGCGCTCGGCGTGCGCTCGGTGGCCGTCTTCTCGGACGCGGACGCCGACGCCCGGCACGTCCGGGAGGCCGACACGGCCGTACGGATCGGACCGGCACCCGCGTCGGAGAGCTATCTGTCGGTGGAGCGGCTGCTGGAGGCCGCGGCCAGGACCGGCGCCCAGGCGGTGCACCCGGGCTACGGCTTCCTCGCCGAGAACGCCGCCTTCGCGCGGGCCTGCGCGGAGGCCGGACTGGTCTTCATCGGCCCGTCCGCCGAGGCGATCTCCCTGATGGGCGACAAGATCCGCGCCAAGGAGACGGTGAAGGCGGCCGGAGTTCCGGTCGTCCCCGGCTCCTCGGGCAGCGGCCTGACGGACGCGGAGCTGATCGCCGCCGCCCGCGAGATCGGCGTGCCGGTGCTCCTGAAGCCGAGCGCCGGCGGCGGCGGCAAGGGCATGCGCCTGGTGCGGGACACCGCCCTCCTGGCCGACGAGATCGCCGCCGCCCGGCGCGAGGCGCGGGCCTCCTTCGGCGACGACACGCTTCTCGTCGAGCGCTGGGTCGACCGGCCCCGGCACATCGAGATCCAGGTCCTCGCGGACGGGCACGGCAACGTCGTGCACCTGGGCGAGCGCGAGTGCTCCCTCCAGCGCCGCCACCAGAAGATCATCGAGGAGGCGCCCAGCGTGCTCCTCGACCCCGCCACCCGGGCCGCGATGGGTGAGGCGGCCGTCCAGGCGGCCCGCTCCTGCGGCTACCGGGGCGCGGGCACGGTGGAGTTCATCGTCCCCGGCGGCGACCCGTCGTCGTACTACTTCATGGAGATGAACACCCGCCTCCAGGTGGAGCACCCGGTCACCGAACTCGTCACGGGCCTCGACCTCGTCGAGTGGCAGCTGCGGGTCGCCGCCGGCGAGCACCTGCCCTACGAACAGGACGACATCACCCTCACCGGGCACGCGGTGGAGGCCCGCATCTGCGCCGAGGACCCGTCGCGCGGCTTCCTCCCCTCCGGGGGCACCGTCCTCTCCCTGCGCGAGCCGCAGGGCGACGGGGTGCGCACCGACTCGGGCCTCTCGGAGGGCACCGAGGTCGGCAGCCTCTACGACCCGATGCTCTCCAAGGTCATCGCGTACGGCCCCGACCGCCCGACGGCACTGCGCCGGCTCCGGGCCGCCCTCGCCGACACGGTCACCCTGGGCGTCCAGACGAACGCGGGCTTCCTGCGCCGTCTGCTCGCCCACCCGGACGTGGTGGCGGGCGACCTGGACACCGGCCTGGTCGAGCGGGAGGCGGCCGGTCTGGTCCCGGCGGAGGTGCCGGAGGAGGTGTACGAGGCGGCGGCGGCCGTCCGGCTCGCCGGGCTGGCTCCGGCGGGCGAGGGCTGGACCGACCCGTTCTCCGTGCCGAGCGGATGGCGGCTCGGCGGCACACCCAGACCGGTGGGCTTCTCCCTGCGGGTCCTCGACCCCGTGGAGTACACCCCGCGCGGCACCCACACGGTCACCGCCGACCGGGTCGCGGTGACCCTCGACGGGGTGCGCCACACCTTCCACCGCGCCGCCGACTGGATCGGCCGCGACGGCGACGCCTGGCATGTGCGCGATCACGACCCGGTGGCCGCGTCGCTCACCGGCTCCGCGCACGCCGGTGCCGATTCCCTGACCGCCCCCATGCCGGGCACGGTGACCGTCGTGAAGGTCGCCGTCGGCGACGAGGTGACCGCCGGACAGAGCCTGCTGGTGGTCGAGGCGATGAAGATGGAGCACGTCATCTCCGCGCCGCACGCCGGAACGGTCAGCGAGCTGGACGTCACGCCGGGCACGACGGTCGCCATGGACCAGATCCTGGCGGTCATCACCCCCGTGGAGGAGGCGGAGACGGCATGAGCACTTCCCAACTGGGCCTGCCGATGGCCGTACCGGCCCAGGCTGTACCGGTCCAGAACCTGCCCGCCCGGGTGCGGATCTACGAGGTCGGCGCGCGCGACGGGCTGCAGAACGAGAAGGGGACCGTCCCGACCGAGGTCAAGGCGGAGTTCATCCGGCGCCTCGCGGACTCGGGGCTGACCACGATCGAGGCGACCAGCTTCGTCCACCCCAGGTGGGTTCCCCAACTGGCCGACGCGGAGCAGCTGTTCCCGCAGGTGGCCGACCTGCCGGTGGCCCTTCCGGTGCTGGTCCCGAACGAACGCGGGCTGGAGCGGGCGCTGGCGCTCGGCGCCCGGCACGTGGCCGTCTTCGCCAGCGCGACGGAGTCCTTCGCCAAGGCCAACCTCAACCGGACGGTCGACGAGTCGCTCGCCATGTTCGAGCCGGTGGTGAACCGCGCCAAGGCCGCGGACCTCACGGTCCGCGGCTACATCTCGATGTGCTTCGGAGACCCCTGGGAGGGCCCGGTCCCGGTCCATCAGGTCGTCCGCGTCTGCAAGGCGCTGATGGACATGGGCTGTGACGAGCTGAGCCTCGGCGACACGATCGGCGTGGCGACGCCGGGCCATGTGCAGGCCCTGCTCGCCGAACTGAACGAGGAGGGCGTGCCCACCGGCGCGCTCGGCGTGCACTTCCACGACACCTACGGCCAGGCGCTCTCCAACACCCTGGCCGCCCTCCAGCACGGCGTCAGCACCGTCGACGCCTCCGCGGGCGGCCTCGGCGGCTGCCCGTACGCGAAGTCCGCGACCGGCAACCTCGCCACGGAAGACCTCGTATGGATGCTCCAGGGCCTCGGTATCGACACCGGGGTCGACCTCGGCCGCCTCACCGCCACGAGCGTGTGGATGGCCGGACAACTGGGCCGACCCAGCCCGTCCCGCACCGTCAAAGCACTCGGTAAAACGACTCAGTCCCACCAGGAGTGATCCGCATGTCCCTGGACCACCGACTCTCCCCCGAACTCGAAGAACTCCGCCGTACGGTCGAGGAGTTCGCCCATGACGTCGTGGCGCCGAAGATCGGCGACTTCTACGAGCGGCACGAATTCCCGTACGAGATCGTGCGGGAGATGGGCCGCATGGGCCTGTTCGGGCTGCCGTTCCCGGAGGAGTACGGCGGCATGGGCGGCGACTATCTCGCCCTCGGCATCGCCCTGGAGGAGCTGGCCCGGGTCGACTCCTCCGTGGCCATCACCCTGGAGGCGGGCGTCTCGCTGGGCGCCATGCCCATCCATCTCTTCGGCACGGACGCCCAGAAGGCCGAGTGGCTGCCCCGGCTGTGTTCCGGGGAGATCCTGGGCGCCTTCGGCCTGACCGAGCCGGACGGCGGCTCGGACGCGGGCGCGACCCGTACGACGGCCCGCCTCGACCCCGAGACGAACGAGTGGGTCATCAACGGCAGCAAGTGCTTCATCACCAACTCCGGCACGGACATCACCGGTCTGGTGACGGTCACCGCGGTCACCGGCCGCAAGCCCGACGGCAAGCCGCTGATCTCCGCGATCATCGTCCCCTCGGGCACCCCCGGCTTCACGGTCGCCGCCCCGTACTCGAAGGTCGGCTGGAACGCCTCCGACACCCGTGAGCTGTCCTTCTCGGACGTCCGCGTCCCGGCGGCCAACCTGCTCGGCGAGGAGGGCCGCGGCTACGCGCAGTTCCTGCGCATCCTGGACGAGGGCCGCATCGCCATCGCCGCGCTGGCCACGGGTCTCGCGCAGGGCTGTGTCGACGAGTCGGTCAAGTACGCCAAGGAGCGGCACGCGTTCGGGCGTCCGATCGGCGCCAACCAGGCCATCCAGTTCAAGATCGCCGACATGGAGATGAAGGCCCACATGGCCCGCGTCGGCTGGCGCGACGCGGCGTCCCGCCTCGTGGCGGGCGAGCCCTTCAAGAAGGAGGCGGCGGTCGCCAAGCTCTACTCCTCCACGATCGCCGTCGACAACGCCCGCGACGCCACCCAGGTCCACGGCGGCTACGGCTTCATGAACGAGTACCCGGTCGCCCGCATGTGGCGCGACTCCAAGATCCTGGAGATCGGCGAGGGCACGAGTGAGGTCCAGCGGATGCTGATCGCCCGGGAGTTGGGGCTCACGGGCTGATCCTTCGGGCAGAGCCGGAACACCGCGCCACCGCCGGGCACCGCCCGGCGGTGGCCGCGGCGTGTCCGGCGCTCCACTCCCACCCAAGATCCCTGGCGATCCGTCGACAGCTACCGCGCCGGGATCCAGGAGACCGTCGGACAACCGGGTCACGGGCCGCCGGGTGGTCACCGGGGGCGAGGCCCGGCCGGCCGTCGCCTCGCCGAACCGGTCTGCAGGAGCAGGCGAGTTGATGTCCGCGGTTCCGGGTCCGAGCCGGGAGCCGCGGCGTCGGCGCATCTCCGCAGACCAGGGGCGGTCCGCGATGCCGATCCCGGTGCACCCCCACCCGCTGGACAAGTGATGAGGTTAGGCTAACCTACCTTCGAACTTGTCCGGCGGGCGCTCCCGCCCCGTGCCGAAAGCAGCCACACTCATGCCCAACGCCCGTGCCACTCACCTCACCCGTCGCGGCATCCTCGCCGCGGGCGGCGCCCTCGGCCTCGGTGCCGTCCTCGCCGCCTGCGGCGACGAGGACGCCTCGAAAAACGGTGGCTCGGACTCGACGAAGGCCGCCGAGAAGTCCGGCCCGTGGACCTTCAAGGACGACCGCGGCACGACGGTGAAGCTGGACAAGACCCCGGCGAACATCGTCGCCTTCACCGGCGCCGCCGCCGCGCTGTTCGACTACGGCATCGAGGTCAAGGGTGTGTTCGGCCCGACCAGGACCAAGGACGGCAAGGCCGATGTCCAGGCCGGCGACATGGACATCAGCAAGCTGACGATCCTCGGCAACGAGTGGGGCCAGTTCAACATCGAGAAGTACGCGGGCCTCGCGCCCGACGTCCTGGTCTCGACGATGTTCGACAACGCGGGCACCCTCTGGTACGTCCCCGAGGAGTCCAAGGACAAGATCCTCAAGCTGGCCCCGAGCGTCGGCGTCTCCGTCTTCGACATCCAGATGCCCAAGCCCCTGCAGCGGATGCTCGACCTGGCCGAGTCCCTCGGCGCCGACGTGAAGTCCGCGAAGATCGTCGAGGCGAAGAAGAAGTTCGAGACGGCCGCCGAGCGTCTGCGCAAGGCCGCCAAGGCCCGCCCGGAGATCAAGGTCCTCGCCGGCAGCGCGAGCCAGGACATCTTCTACGTCTCCGGCTCCAACTTCTCCATCGACCTGGAGTACTTCAAGGCGCTCGGCGTGAACATCGTCGAGCCCTCCGCCAAGGCCCTGAAGGCCAGCGGTGGCTGGTTCGAGAACCTGAGCTGGGAGAACGTCGACAAGTACGCGGCCGACGTCATCATCATGGACGACCGCTCCTCGACCATCCAGCCGGCCGACATCACCGAGGCCACCTGGAAGAAGCTGCCCGCCGTCAAGGCCGGCCAGGTCATCGCCCGGACGCCCGAGCCGATCCTGTCGTACGACAAGTGCACCCCGATCCTCGACAAGCTCGCCGAGGCCATCGAGAACGCGAAGAAGGTCGCCTGACACCCCCTCCGTGACCGCCTGACGATGACTCAGGAGCACTTATGACGACGGCCGTAGCCGCCCCGTTCCGTTTCTTCTCCCTCCGGGTCGTACGGACGAGGCGGCTCGGTCCGTCTCTGGTCCGGGTGACCTTCGCGGGGTCCGATCTGGACGCGTTCCACTCCGACGGGCGCGACCAGTCCCTGTCGCTGTTCCTCCCGCACCCCGGTCAGGACGAGCCGGCCGTGCCCATCGAGCTGGGCGACGACTGGCGGCAGGGCTGGCGTGAACTGCCCGACGACGTAAGGGCGGTGATGCGCTCGTACACGCTGCGCGCCCTGCGCCGCGAGCCCGACGAGATCGACATCGACTTCGCGCTGCACGGCATGGAGCCGGGCGCGGCCGTCCCCGCGGGGCCCGCCTCGCGCTGGGCGTCCGGAGCGCGGGCCGGTGACCGTGTCGTGCTGCTCGGCCCGGCCGTCGAGGACAACCGGGCCATCCGCTTCCGGCCGCCCGCGGACACGGACCTCGTCGTCCTGTGGGGCGACGAGACGGCCGTCCCGGCGGTCTCCGCGATCCTCGAATCGCTCCCGGCGGGCCTGCGCGTCCGGGCCTGGCTGGAGGTCCATCACCCCGGCGACATCCTGGATCTGGCGACCTCGGCCGACGCCGAGATCACCTGGCTCGTACGGGACGAACACGGCGCCGGGAGCGCGCCACCGGCGCTCGACGCCCTGCGGGCCGCTCAACTCCCGCCCGCCGAGGCCCCGTACGCCTGGATCGCGGGCGAGTCCGGCTGCGTGAAGGAACTGCGCCGCCATCTCGTGCGCGAGCGCGGCATCGACCGCAGGCGGGTCACCTTCGTGGGCTACTGGCGGCAGGGGCTGAGCGAGGAGCAACTGCGGGAGCAGGGCGAGTAGTTCGCGGGCCAGGCGGGCGCCCTCCGGCACTTCGGAACGAGGCGTACGTCACGAAAGACGGGGGCAGGGCGGAGCACGTGATCAACTTAGGTTAGGTTAACCTAAGTCGAACCTCGCGACTCCGCCCTTTCTCCTGTCCCGCTCGGACTCTCCCCCCGCACGGAGGACCCCCACATGCGCTCGCACCTGCTCAACGACACCACCGCGGACCGGTACCGCCGCTCCGTGATCGAAGGCGTCGAGCGGGTGGCTGCCAAACTCGCCACCACCGACCGCCCGTTCACGGGTGTCACGGTCGACGACCTCGCCCCCCGCATCGACGGCATCGACCTCGACCGGCCCCTGCACGACACCACGGCCGTCCTCGACGAGCTGGAAGAGGTCTACCTGCGGGACGCGATCTACTTCCACCACCCGCGCTACCTCGCCCACCTCAACTGCCCGGTCGTCATTCCGGCCGTGCTCGGCGAGGCCGTCCTCTCCGCCGTCAACTCCTCTCTGGACACCTGGGACCAGTCGGCCGGCGGCACCCTGATCGAGCGCAAGCTCATCGACTGGACGAACGAGCGCATCGGCTTCGGGCCCTCCGCCGACGGCGTGTTCACCAGCGGCGGCAGCCAGTCCAACCTCCAGGCGCTGCTGCTGGCACGCGAGGAGGCCAAGACCGACCACCTCGCCGACCTGCGCATCTTCGCCTCCGAGGTCAGCCACTTCAGCGTCAAGAAGTCGGCCAAACTCCTCGGCCTGAGCGCCGACGCGGTCGTCTCGATCCCCGTCGATCACGACAAGCGCCTGCAGACCGTCGCCCTCGCCCGTGAACTGGAGCGCTGCAAGCAGGACGGCCTCGTCCCCATGGCCGTCGTCGCCACCGCGGGCACCACCGACTTCGGCTCCATCGACCCGCTGCCCGAGATCGCGGAGCTGTGCTCCCAGTTCGGCGCCTGGATGCACGTGGACGCGGCCTACGGCTGCGGACTGCTGACCTCGCTGAAGAACCGGAACCGCATCGACGGCATCGAGCGGGCCGACTCCGTCACGGTCGACTACCACAAGTCCTTCTTCCAGCCGGTGAGTTCCTCGGCCCTGCTGGTCCGGGACGCCTCGACGCTGCGTCACGCCACCTACCACGCGGAGTACCTCAACCCGCGCCGCATGGTCGAGGAGCGCATCCCCAACCAGGTCGACAAGTCCCTCCAGACCACCCGGCGCTTCGACGCGCTGAAGCTGTGGATGACGCTGCGCGTGATGGGCGCCGACGGCATCGGTGAACTCTTCGACGAGGTCTGCGACCTGGCCGCGGAGGGCTGGAAACTGCTCGCCGCCGACCCGCGCTTCGACGTCGTCGTGCAGCCCTCGCTCTCCACCCTCGTCTTCCGCCACATACCGGCCGCCGTCACCGACCCGGCCGAGATCGACCGCGCCAACCTGTACGCCCGCAAGGCCCTGTTCGCCTCCGGTGACGCCGTCGTCGCGGGCACCAAGGTCAACGGACGCCACTACCTGAAGTTCACGTTGCTCAACCCCGAGACCACGACGGACGACATCGCCGCCGTCCTCGATCTGATCGCCGGCCACGCCGAGCAGTACCTGGGAGAGTCCCTTGACCGCGCTTGCTGAATCCACGAACAAGACCTACGACTTCGTGGGAATCGGGCTCGGGCCCTTCAACCTCGGCCTCGCCTGCCTGACCGAGCCGATCGCCGAACTGGACGGCGTGTTCCTGGAGACGAAGCCGCACTTCGAGTGGCACTCCGGAATGTTCCTGGAGGGCGCGCACCTCCAGACCCCGTTCATGTCGGACCTGGTCACCCTCGCCGACCCGACGTCCCCGTACTCCTTCCTCAACTACCTGAAGGAGTCCGGCCGTCTCTACTCGTTCTACATCCGCGAGAATTTCTACCCGCTGCGGGTCGAGTACGACGACTACTGCCGCTGGGCCGCGTCGAAGCTGAGCAGCGTGCGCTTCGGCACGACGGTCGCGCGGGTGACGTACGAGGACGAGGTGTACGTCGTACGGACGGAGGCCGGCGAGGTGTTCCGCGCCCGGCACCTGGTCCTCGGCACCGGCACCTCTCCCCACATCCCGGACGCCTGCGCGGACCTCGGCGGCGACTTCATCCACAACTCCCGCTACATGCAGCACAAGCAGGAGCTGCAGGCCAAGGAGTCGATCACCCTGGTCGGCAGCGGCCAGTCCGCCGCCGAGATCTTCTACGACCTGCTGAGCGAGATCGACGTCCACGGCTACCGGCTGAACTGGGTGACCCGCTCGCCGCGCTTCTTCCCGCTCGAATACACCAAGCTGACTCTGGAGATGACCTCCCCGGAGTACATCGACTACTTCCACGCGCTGCCCGAACCGACCCGCTACCGCCTCCAGTCGGAGCAGAAGGGTCTGTTCAAGGGCATCGACGGCGATCTGATCAACGAGATCTTCGACCTGCTCTACCAGAAGAGCCTCGGCGGCCCGGTCCCCGCCCGGCTCCTCACCAACTCCTCGCTGGAATCGGTGCGTCACGAGGGGGACACGTACACCCTCGGCCTCCGCCAGCAGGAGCAGGGCAAGGACTACGAGCTGAGCTCGGCGGGCCTGGTCCTGGCCACCGGCTACCGGTACGCCGAGCCCGAGTTCCTCGCACCGGTCCGCGACCGGCTGCGCTACGACGACCAGGGCAACTTCGACGTGGCCCGCAACTACGCCATCGACACCACCGGGCACGGGATCTTCCTGCAGAACGCGGGCGTCCACACCCACTCGATCACCTCGCCGGACCTCGGCATGGGCCCGTACCGCAACGCGTACATCATCCGCGAGCTGCTCGGCACCGAGTACTACCCGGTCGAGAAGGCCATCGCGTTCCAGGAGTTCTCCATATGACCACCGCCACCGACATCGGCACCTTCACGGTCCGCCCCCTCGACCCCGTCGAGGACGCCCCCACGCTGCACGGGTGGGTGACGCACCCCAAGGCCGCCTTCTGGATGATGCAGGAGGCGAAACTGCACGACGTGGAGCGCGAGTACATGGCCATCGCGGCCAGTGATCACCACGACGCCTTCCTCGGAGTGCTGGACGGTGAGCCCGTCTTCCTGATGGAGCGCTACGACCCCCGGTACGTCGAACTCGTCGGCCTGTACGAGCCGGAGCCCGGCGACGTCGGCATGCACTTCCTGGTCGCGCCGAGCGACACCCCCGTGCACGGCTTCACCCGGGCCGTGATCACCGCGGTGATGGAGCACCTCTTCGCCGACCCGGCGACCGAGCGGGTCGTCGTCGAGCCCGATGTGAGCAACACGGCCGTGCACGCGCTCAACGAGGCCGTCGGCTTCGTGCCCGAGCGGGAGATCCAGAAGCCGGAGAAGAAGGCGCTTCTGAGCTTCTGCACCCGGGAGCAGTTCGCGAAGGCGGTGGCGGCATGACCCTCGCCGACAGCGTCGCCCACCTCTCCCCCGAGCGCTGGGCCCTCGCCAACCGCCTCCTCGTCCGCAAGGCGCTCGCCGAGTTCGCCCACGAGCGGCTGATCACGCCGGAGAGCCTGCCGGACGGCCGCTACGAGGTCCGCGGCGACGACGGGCTGACGCGCTACCGCTACAGCGCCGTGCGGCGTTCCCTCGACCACTGGCAGGTGGCCGCCGAGTCGATCACCCGGCACCGCGACGGCACCGAACTCCCGCTGTCCGCGCTGGACTTCTTCGTCGAGCTGAAGGAGTCGCTCGGCCTGAGCGACGAGGTCCTGCCGGTCTACCTGGAGGAGATCTCCTCCACGCTCTCCGGCACCTGCTTCAAACTGACCAAGCCGCAGATCCCGGTCCGCGAGCTGGCCGGCGCCGGATTCCAGGCCATCGAGACCGGCATGACCGAGGGCCACCCCTGCTTCGTCGCCAACAACGGGCGGCTCGGCTTCGGGGTGCACGAGTACCTCGCCTACGCGCCCGAGACCGCGAACCCGGTCCGGCTGGTCTGGCTGGCGGCGCACCGCTCGCGGGCCGCGTTCACGGCCGGCGTCGGCATCGCGTACGAGTCCTTCGTGCGCGAGGAGCTGGGCGCGGAGACGGTCGAGCGGTTCGCCGGGACGCTGACCGGTCAGGGGCTCGACCCCGAGGACTACCTGCTCATCCCCGTCCACCCCTGGCAGTGGTGGAACAAGCTGTCCGTGACCTTCGCCGCCGAGGTGGCCGAGCGGCGCCTGGTCTGTCTCGGCGAGGGCGACGACGAGTACCTGGCCCAGCAGTCCATCCGGACGTTCTTCAACAGCAGCAGCCCCGGGAAGCACTATGTGAAGACGGCGCTGAGCGTCCTCAACATGGGCTTCATGCGCGGTCTTTCCGCCGCGTACATGGAGGCGACCCCGGCCATCAACGACTGGCTGGCCCAGCTCGTCGAGAACGACCCGGTGCTGAAGTCCACCGGTCTGTCGATCATCCGTGAGCGGGCGGCCGTCGGCTACCGGCACCTGGAGTACGAGGCGGCCACCGACCGCTACTCCCCGTACCGCAAGATGCTCGCCGCGCTGTGGCGCGAGAGCCCGGTCCCCTCGCTCCAGGACGGCGAGACCCTGGCGACGATGGCGTCCCTCGTCCATGTCGACCACGAGGGCGCCTCGTTCGCGGGAGCGCTGATCGAGCGGTCGGGGCAGACGCCGGTCGAGTGGCTGCGCGACTATCTGCGCGCCTACCTCACCCCGCTCCTGCACAGCTTCTACGCGTACGACCTCGTCTACATGCCGCACGGCGAGAACGTCATCCTCGTGCTCCAGGACGGCGCGGTGCGGCGGGCGGTCTACAAGGACATCGCCGAGGAGATCGCGGTGATGGACCCGCAGGCGGTGCTGCCGCCCGCGGTCGAGCGGATCCGGGTCGAGGTCCCCGAGGACACGAAGCTGCTGTCCATCTTCACGGACGTCTTCGACTGCTTCTTCCGGTTCCTGGCCGCCCAGTTGGCGGACGAGGGAATCCTCGGCGAGGAGGACTTCTGGCGGACGGTCGCCGAGTCGGTGCGCGCGTACCAGGAGGCGAATCCCGAACTCGACGACAAGTTCCGGCAGTACGACATGTTCGCCCCCGAGTTCGCGCTGTCCTGCCTCAACCGGCTCCAGCTGCGCGACAACCGGCAGATGGTGGACCTGACGGACCCGTCGGGCGCGCTGCAGCTGATCGGCACGCTGAAGAACCCGATCGCCGGGTTCTGAGCACCGGGCTCCGGGGCAGGCGGACACGCCCCCGGAGCCCCCAGGACAGGCGGGCGCCCCGGAGACGGTCCTCCGGGGCGCCCGTCGGCATGCCTCCTAGCCGGCCGGCCAGGGGACCTGGGGCGACCGGTAGTAGCCGATGCCCAGCGCGTCCCAGCGCGGGGCCTGCGCCGCGAGCCGCACCTTGTAGGTGTCCCAGTCGTGCGTGGACGCGGGCGACCAGCCGAGTTCGGCGGCCCCGGGCAGCCTCGGGAAGGCCATGACGTCGATGTCGGCGGAGGTCGCGATCGTCTCCGTCCACAGCGGCGCCTCGACACCCTTGACGGCCGACGCGGGCACTCCCGGAAGGTAGCCGCCCGGGTCCCAGTCGTAGGCCCGGCGCACCTCCACGAGTCCGGCCCAGTCCTGGCCGAGCGGGGTGTCGGCGGTGTACTTCATGTCGAGGTACAGCCGGTCGGCGGGCGACAGCACGAGCCCGGTCCCGTTCCGCGCGGCCCGGGCGACCTGCGCCTTCTCCTCGGCGCCGGTGTCGTCGAGGCCCCAGTACTGCGCGATGGCGCCCTTCGCCGGGGTGGTCCCGGTCAGCTGGTGCCAGCCGATCACCTTCTTGCCGTACTTGGCGACGACGGGCTGCACCTTGTCCATGAAGGTCACGTAGTCGGCGTGGCTGGTGGAGTGGGCCTCGTCGCCGCCGATGTGGAGGTAGTCGCCCGGGGTGATCGCGGCCAGCTCGCGGATCACGTCGTCCACGAAGTCGTACGTCAGCGGCTTGTTCACGCACAGCGAGGAGAAGCCGACCTCGGTACCGGTGTAGAGCGGTGGCGCGACGCCGTCGCAGTTCAGCTCGGCGTACGAGGCGAGGGCGGCGTTGGTGTGTCCGGGCATGTCGATCTCCGGGACGACCTCCAGATAGCGCGCGGCGGCATACCGGACGATCTCCCGGTAGTCGGCCTTGGTGTAGAACCCGCCCTGTCCGCCGCCGACCTGGGTGGAGCCGCCGTGGGCCGTCAGCCGCGGCCAGGAGTCGACGGCGATGCGCCAGCCCTGGTCGTCGCTCAGGTGCAGATGCAGCTTGTTGACCTTGTAGAGCGCCAGTTCGTCGATGTAGTGCTTGACCTGGGGGACGGTGAAGAAGTGCCGGGAGACGTCGAGCATGGCGCCGCGGTAGCCGTAGCGCGGGGTGTCCGTGATGGTGCCGCCGGCGATACGCCAGGGCCCCGGCTGTACGGACTTCTTCTCGACGGCGGCGGGCAGCAGCTGACGCAGGGTCTGGACGCCGTGGAAGAGGCCCGCGGGTCGTCCGGCCGTGATGGTGACGCCCGACCGGCCGCTGTCGAGGCGGTAGCCCTCCTCGCCCAGTCCCTTGCCGCCGAGCCGGAGCCGGATCGCTCCCCCGCCCTGCGAGGTGACGGGAAGCCGGTAGCCGGTGGAGGGCCGCAGGATGTCCGCGAGGTACGCGCCGACCGTGCGGGCCTCGCGCGAGTCGTCGACGCGGATGCGGGTGTCACCGGTGATGCGGTACGGGGATCCGCCCGGGTCGACCGAGGCGGGGGCCGGTACGACGCGGCCCAGCGGAGTGACGGTCGCGGCGGGCGGCGTCGCGCCGACGAGGGAGATACCGGCTGCCGCCACGAGCAGCAGCGTACCGAGAAGGCGGGGCGTTCTGTGGTGCTGTCTCACATCGCTCCCTTCGGTGCCCGGCGGAGGCCCGCGGCCTGCCCTTGGCCATGCCCTTCGCCGTGCCCTTCGAATTGGTCGAGACCACTCTCCCGCAGACGCGGTGAAACAATCCCTCTCATGGCGGAAATCATCCAGCGGGACGGCACGTGGATCTTCGACGGCGACGCTCTGCGACTGACCCCCGGGCGGGACAAGAACGTCGGCCTGCTGCGCAAGGCACTGGGTGAACTGACCTTGCCGCTCGACGCGTTGGCGAGTATCTCGCTGGAGCAGGGCAGGAAGGCCGGGCGGCTCAGGCTCCGGCTGCGCGACGGCGCCGACCCGCTGCTCCAGGCGACGGGCGGCAGGCTCACGGAGCCGAACGACCCGTACCAGCTCACGGTGGAGGCCGACCGTTTCGGCGTCGCCGAGTACTTCGTGGACGAGGTCCGGAGCGCGCTGCTTCTCGACCAGGTGCCGTCCGACGGGGTCGACGGCTATCTGCTCCCCGGTCCGGCGGTGCCGCTGTCCGCCTCCGCCGGTGACGGCACGGCGAGCTTCGACGGCGAGCGCGTCCGCCTGGAGTGGAACTGGAAGACGGAGGACGCGAAGTCGGCGGCGGGCGCCCGCACGCTCGCCCTCGGCGACATCACGGCCGTCGAGTGGCATCCGGCGGCCGGCCTGGAGAACGGCTGCCTGCGCTTCGTCGTACGGGGCGCCGAGACCAAGGCGCCGGCGAAGTACGACCCCAACTCCGTGGAGTTGTGGGGCTTCAAGAAGGACCCGCTGATGGCGCTGGTCGCCGCGGCCGTGCAGGCGCGGCTGCCGCATCCGGCCGCGGCGGTGGAGGACCGGCCGGCGGCCGAGGAGCCGGCCCGGGCGGCGATCCCGGGGCCCGCGTCCGAGGCCGACCACGACGCCCTGCTGCGCAGGCTGCGCGAACTCGGCGAGCTGCACAGGGAAGGCGTCCTGACGGAAGAGGAGTTCACCCTGGCCAAGCAGGCGGTCCTCAAGCGCCTGTAGGAACGGGTGCGGGGAAGGACCGCGGCTCGCGGCTCGCGGGAGGGGACCGCCGACCGGGGAGGCGGTACGCCCCGCCTGCCGGGCTCACCGGGGCCTACTTGGCCCGGCGCGCGACCGTGAAGTGGTCGACCTCTTCACCGGCCTCGGCGATGCCGCGGACCTTCAGTGTGGGCCAGGCGGCACCGCTGGCGACGGCACCGACGGTCACGGCACCGCCTCTGATCATGTTGCGCCGGGAGAACTTGGCGCGAAGGTACTCGTGCCGCTCGGCCATGGTCATCTTCTCGGCGAGCAGCCGCCGCTCGCCGCTCGGGTACGCCCATGCTTGACATCCTCTCCCTCTGAAAAGAGGGGGATTCCAACCCAGGTGGGTTGAGGTTCACGGACGCTCGACCGCTGTCTGGGCGGTGTCGTCCCTCCGGCACCGGCTGAGCGCCGGGGGCGAGGAATCCCGCCCTGTCCTGCCGCGACGTTGGTTGCTGCGTTGGTATCCGCGTTGCAGGTGAAGCCGCAGAAGGAGCAGACGAACTCGGCTTGGCTCTTGCGTGAGTTCTTGTCGATCCATCCGCAGGCGCTGCATCGCAGGCTGGTGTAGGGGGCGGGGACGTCTTCGACCCGGCCCGGGGCCTTGTGCCCGGTGCGCTGCCGGAGCAGGCCCCAGCCCTGGGCGAGGATCGCCCGGTTCAGCCCGGCCTTCTGTTTGACCTGCTTGCCGGGCTGCTCGGTGGTTCCCCTGGCCGAGCGGGTCATGTACTTGATGTTCAGCTTCTCGAACCGCACCAGGCCGTAGGTGCGGGCCAGCATCGTCGAGGTCTTCTCGCACCAGTCCTTGCGCCGGTCGACTTCACGCGCTTTGAGCCTGGCCACCTTGGCGTACTCGGCGGTCTTCTGCTCGCTTCCCTTCGGGGCACGAGCGGCACGTCGCTGGTGTTTACGGACCCGCGCGCGTTCCTTCACGGTAAGCCGCGGGCAGTTCAGCTTCCGCCCGTCGGAGAGGGCGGCCGTGATGTTCACGCCCCGGTCGACACCGATGACCTCGCCCGTACCGGGCGCCTCGACCGGTGCGGGGATGACCGCGAAGGCGATGTGCCACCGGCCGTTGCGGTAGGTGACGCGGAACGTCTTCGCGGCGGGCAGCGCGGTCCGGGTGATGCGGAAGCGGACCCAGCCGCAGCCGGGCACCTTGACCTGCGCCCACCGGCGGTTGAGCTTGCGCACCACCACGGACCGGCCCATGACCTGCTTGCCCGTCTTCGCGTTCAGCTTCGGCGAGCCGTCCTCGGCCAACTCCGGGACGCGGTCGGTGCCGATGACACGGAAGCCCTCGTGCACGAACTTCTTACGCCAGGCCGGCTCACCGAACCCGGACGCGAAGCGGGCGCTCTTGGCCTTGGCGAAGTCCTTCAGTGCCTGTTGCTGAACGTCCGCGTTCCCGGCACCGAGCCACTCGTTCTCACGCCGGGCCTCGGTGAGCTGCCGGAACTGCTCGGCAAAACCGGGCGCGGACCTACGCCACCTGCGCCAGTGCGCATGCTGCTCGACTGCGAGGTTCCACACGAGGAATCACCCTGACGACGATTACCCCTGCCCTGCACCGCAGGGGTTCACATTCACACCCACCCTGAAGGCCGCAGCACCTTGCGAGGAGGCGAGGTGGAGTGTCCATGGCTCCAGAAGTTGCTCCGGGCAATCGACGGGACGCAGGACGCCGGATGGACAGCCTGCAAACAGCACACCATGAGAGATTCAACAAGCACTTGCCCGATATCGGGCAGGATTCTTGCGAATCGCCTTCCGGTACCCCAGGATCAACGGGTGCACGACGAACTCGTTGATCATTTGACGCGGTCGACCCCCCTGAACCGGGGTGAGGCGCTGCGGGTGATCCAGGACGTTCTCGCCTACTTCGACGAGACGACCCAGGAGTTCGTCCGCCGCCGCCACCGCGAGCTCCAGGCCCAGGGCCTGGTGAACGAGTCGATCTTCGAACGGATCGAGGCGGACCTGAAATATCGCGCGGTCGCGCCGCCGGAGCTCACGCTCAGGCAGCTCCGCCGCATCGTCTACGGCTGAGGAACCTTACGTATATGTGCGGAATCGTCGGATACATCGGCAGGCGTGATGTGACCCCGCTGCTCCTCGAAGGCCTTCAGCGCCTGGAGTACCGCGGCTACGACTCGGCGGGCATAGTCGTGACCTCCCCGAAGTCGGCCGGCCTGAAGATGGTCAAGGCGAAGGGGCGGGTCCGCGACCTGGAGGCGAAGGTCCCCAAGCGCTTCGCCGGCACCACCGGCATCGCCCACACCCGCTGGGCCACGCACGGCGCCCCCTCCGACGAGAACGCGCACCCGCACATGTCCGGCGACAGCAAGGTCGCGGTCGTCCACAACGGCATCATCGACAACGCCTCCGACCTGCGGAAGAAGCTCGAGGCCGACGGCGTCGAGTTCCTCTCCGAGACAGACACCGAGGTCCTCACCCACCTCGTCGCCCGCTCCCGGCAGGAGAAGCTGGAGGACAAGGTCCGCGAGGCGCTGCGCGTCATA
Organism: Streptomyces sp. NPDC060027; assembly: GCF_042737005.1. Taxonomy (NCBI): domain Bacteria; kingdom Bacillati; phylum Actinomycetota; class Actinomycetes; order Kitasatosporales; family Streptomycetaceae; genus Streptomyces; species Streptomyces sp. NPDC060027. Next base: position 13,589 of record NZ_JBHWVI010000046.1, on the reverse strand, counting down.
GAGGGCACCTACGGCATCGCGGTCATGCACGCCGACTTCCCCGACCGCATCGTGGTGGCGCGCAACGGCTCCCCGGTCGTGCTCGGCATCGGCGAGAAGGAGATGTTCGTCGCCTCGGACATCGCCGCGCTGGTCACCCACACCCGCCAGATAGTCACGCTGGACGACGGCGAGATGGCCACGCTCAAGGCCGACGACTTCCGGACGTACACCACCGAGGGCACCCGCACGACGTCCGAGCCGACCACCGTGGAGTGGGAGGCGGCGTCGTACGACATGGGCGGCCACGACACGTACATGCACAAGGAGATCCACGAGCAGGTCGAGGCCGTGGACCGCGTGCTGCGCGGCCGCATCGACGACCGGTTCTCCACGGTCCACCTCGGTGGCCTGAACCTGGACGCCCGCGACGCGCGCGCCGTGCGCCGCGTGAAGATCCTCGGCTGCGGCACCTCGTACCACGCGGGCATGATCGGCGCCCAGATGATCGAGGAGCTGGCCCGCATCCCCGCGGACGCCGAGCCGGCCTCCGAGTTCCGCTACCGCAACGCGGTCGTCGACCCCGACACCCTGTACATCGCCGTCTCCCAGTCCGGCGAGACCTACGACGTGCTGGCCGCCGTCCAGGAGCTGAAGCGCAAGGGCGCCCGGGTGCTCGGCGTGGTCAACGTCGTCGGCTCGGCGATCGCCCGTGAGGCGGACGGCGGCATGTACGTCCACGCGGGCCCCGAGGTCTGCGTCGTCTCGACGAAGTGCTTCACCAACACCACCGTCGCCTTCGCGCTGCTCGCCCTGCACCTCGGCCGCACCCGCGACCTGTCGGTCCGCGACGGCAAGCGGATCATCGAGGGCCTGCGCAGGCTGCCCGCCCAGATCGCCGAGATCCTGGAGCAGGAGGACGAGATCAAGAAGCTGGCCGCGCAGTACGCCGAGGCCCGCTCGATGCTCTTCATCGGCCGCGTCCGGGGCTACCCGGTGGCCCGTGAGGCCTCCCTGAAGCTGAAGGAGGTCTCGTACATCCACGCCGAGGCCTACCCGGCCTCCGAGCTCAAGCACGGCCCGCTGGCGCTCATCGAGCCCGCGCTGCCCACCGTCGCGATCGTCCCCGACGACGACCTGCTGGAGAAGAACCGCGCCGCCCTCGAGGAGATCAAGGCCCGCAGCGGCCAGATCCTCGCGGTCGCGCACCAGCACCAGGAGAAGGCCGACCAGACGATCGTCGTCCCGAAGAACGAGGACGAGCTGGACCCGATCCTGATGGGCATCCCGCTCCAGCTCCTCGCCTATCACACGGCGTTGGCGCTCGGCCGGGACATCGACAAGCCGCGCAACCTGGCCAAGTCGGTCACCGTCGAGTAGTACTCCGTCCGGCAAGTCCCTTGCCGCGGAACGGACATGAACGATCCCCGTGCGCGCCACCCGCGCACGGGGATCGTTCATGAAGGGCCGGAGCCGCCCAATACTCCGACCCGCGCCGATGTCAGCCGGTGGCCGTCACTCCCCGGCCGGCGGCGCGTCGTGGAAGTACCGTGGGCCGGTGGGCGAGAGCCGCTGTCGCCGCGCACCGGGCGACCGCGCCCGCCGCGACGGCGAACCAGCCGCCCGCCTCGGCGAGTTCGGCGTTGTCCACGGCGGGCTCCCTCCATGCCTGTGCGGTTGTGCTGTGTCGTACCGGTCGCCGCTGAAGGACCGGCGTCCCGTATATGCCCTTCACAAAGGCACAAACACCTCTACGCGCGGGTAGGTTCACTCACCGCACACGGAAGGCGTCGGTTCCCGGGGCTCGTCCCACCGGGGGCGACGGCGCGCTACGGAATGACGACGACGGGGCGCTTGGCGCGCTTGGCCAGCCGGCCCGCGACCGAGCCGAAGATCCGCCCGACGATGCCGTGCGTGGAGCCGACGACGATCGCGTCCGCCTCGTACTCCCGGCCCACCTCTTCGAGTTCGTGGCAGATGTCGCCGCCGCGCTCGACCAGGATCCAGGGCACCTCGGAGAGGTATTCGGCACAGGCGAGCTCCAGCCCCAGCACCTCGGTGCGGTGGTCGGGAACGTCGACGAAGACCGGCGGCTCACAGCCCGCCCACACCGTGGTGGGCAGCCGGTTGGCCACATGGACGATGATCAGGCCCGAACCGGAGCGGTGGGCCATCCCGATCGCGTAGGCGAGGGCACGCTCGCTGGACGTCGAACCGTCGAAACCGACGACGACGCCGTGCTTGAAGGCGGGATCGCAGGGCTGGCGGGGTTCTTCCGCCGCCAGGGGCTCGGCCGCCGTGGGATCGGCGAGCGGGCGCTTGCGGTCCGCGTTATCGAAGAATTCGTGACCGGCCATGGGTGTCTCGGCGTTTGGATCCTCGTGGTGGGGACGACAACGATCGGCAGAGCTGTGTCTGGGAAACATCTTCCCAACCCCATACCCCCAAGGGTACGGCGGCACTCCTCCTCTGCCCAGATCCTGCGCGCCTTGTACGGCGTTCCAGGGAGCATGCATGAGAGGGCGCCCGTAACGCAATGGTTGCTGCCCCGTACAGGCGGTTTGCACAGGGTTCACCCGGCGGCCGGACTTCCATCGCCGCAGGGGGTCGCGCGCGCCTCTTCCGGACAGACCCGCCACCGGCCGGGCAGTGACCGGCCGGTCGAACACGCGTTGAACCGGTCGCGGCCACCGCCATGGAGAGCATGGAGCACACCGGAGCACCAGGAGCAGCACGTGAGTACCAGGGAGCAGCACGTGCACGGACCCGACACCGCCCCCCGTTCCACCGTCCCCTCGACACCCCCCGGCGCCCCCGCGACGCCGCCGTCCGGATCGCGCCCCGGAACGCACCCCCCGGCGGCGCCGGCGACGGACACGGTGAGCGACGTGGTCCGCTGGGCGGCCTTCAGCTGCGTCCTGGTCCCGGTGGTCCTCCTCTGGTACGGCACCTCGCTCGCCGGCGCGGCCGGCACGGCCCTCGGTCTGGCGGCCGTGACCGGGGCCTGCCTGGTCCTGCTGCGCCGGTCCGAGCGGGGCGCGGCGCTCCTGGCCGAGGAGCAGCGGGGCGCGTCCCGCTCGCGCGTGCGGCAGCGGGCACCGCAGCAGCGCGGACGGCACGGGAGGACCGGCCCGTGGGGCGCCGGACGCGGGAGTGGAGCGGGAGCGGGGGCGGGGGCGGATCCACGCGGCGCGAGCGGCGCGGGAGTTCACCGTGGCGGCCGGCACAGTACGGGGAACAAGCCGGTCGACTGACCGGTTTGCGTGCACGCTTGCGCTTCTTTTCAGCCAACTTCTGGTTGTGGCGCATCCCTTGCTCGAACGACCCCCCAACCCCCGTTCCACCTGCACCGAAAGGGGTACGGAGGGCGCGCACACCCTACGTGGATTGGCCACTGCCACGAGGCGCACTTCCCTGCACGGCCCACGAGTGCAACGCTTCGTGATCGAATGCTTCACGCCAAGTTGCCATGTCGACATTCTACGGAGTACCGAACTGGTCACCTTGGCGCCACGGGACACAGTAGATTCGATCTTGTCTTACGGCGGGGGACTCGTGCAGGACCGAGGGGAAACGTGCAGGAGCGACACAACCGAGGAGCCGCGACCACCGAGGGGGGCTTAGCAGGATGAGCCACGACTCCACTGCCGCGCCGGAAGCCGCGGCCCGGAAGCTGTCCGGGCGACGCCGCAAGGAGATCGTCGCGGTGCTGCTGTTCAGCGGCGGCCCCATTTTCGAGAGTTCCATACCGTTGTCGGTGTTCGGGATTGACCGCCAGGACGCCGGCGTGCCGCGCTACCGCCTTTTGGTGTGTGCCGGCGAGGAAGGCCCTCTGCGGACCACAGGGGGCCTGGAACTCACCGCACCACATGGCCTGGAAGCGATCTCCAGGGCAGGCACGGTGGTCGTGCCCGCCTGGCGGTCGATCACCTCGCCACCACCGGAGGAGGCGCTCGACGCACTGCGCCGCGCCCATGAGGAGGGCGCCCGGATAGTCGGACTGTGCACCGGCGCCTTCGTGCTCGCGGCGGCCGGATTACTGGACGGCCGTCCGGCGACCACCCACTGGATGTACGCACCGACCCTGGCCAAGCGCTATCCGTCGGTGCACGTCGACCCCCGCGAGCTCTTCGTGGACGACGGCGACGTACTGACATCGGCGGGCACGGCGGCCGGAATCGACCTCTGTCTGCACATCGTGCGGACGGACCACGGCAACGAAGCGGCCGGTGCGCTCGCCCGGCGACTGGTGGTGCCACCGCGGCGCAGCGGCGGCCAGGAGCGCTATCTCGACCGGTCACTGCCGGAGGAGATCGGCGCCGACCCCCTCGCGGAGGTCGTCGCCTGGGCGCTGGAGCATCTCCACGAGCAGTTCGACGTCGAAACACTGGCGGCACGCGCCTACATGAGCCGCCGCACCTTCGACCGCCGGTTCCGCTCGCTCACCGGAAGCGCTCCCCTGCAGTGGCTGATCACTCAGCGCGTCCTGCAGGCGCAGCGCCTCCTGGAGACCTCCGACTACTCGGTCGACGAGGTCGCGGGCCGCTGCGGCTTCCGTTCGCCGGTGGCGCTGCGGGGTCACTTCCGGCGCCAGCTGGGTTCGTCCCCGGCGGCGTACCGGGCGGCGTACCGCGCCCGCAGGCCACAGGCCGAGCGCTCGTCGGAGCCGGACGGACCGACGGGCCACGTCGGACCGCCACCTTCGGTGCACCACGAGCACCCGGGCCCGGTCCCGATGCAGACCCGCCGCACCGCGGCGGCCGGCGCCCTGGGCGCGGCGGCGTCGCTCTCCGCGGAGGCGATGCGGGAACGCCCGGAGCTGTACGCCGCGGGCAGGCCGAGCCTGCCCGGACAGCGCAGCGCGCCGTAGTCCGGCGACAGGAAGACGCGCGGGGCCCGCACCTTCGGGTGCGGGCCTCTTCGCACGTGGGCCCGGCCCCGGCGCGATCCGCCGACCCGGCGGGGCGCACGGGCGGGTCCACCCGACCGGGGCGGGCCGTAGGGTGAGACACATGAACGATCGCATGGTGTGGATCGACTGCGAGATGACCGGACTCTCGCTGTCGGATGACGCGCTCATCGAAGTGGCCGCACTGGTCACCGACTCGGAGCTGAACGTGCTCGGCGAAGGTGTGGACATCGTGATCCGCCCGCCGGACGCGGCCCTGGAGACGATGCCGGACGTGGTGCGCCAGATGCACACGGCCTCCGGTCTGCTGGAGGAGCTCGCCGGGGGTACGACCCTGGCGGACGCCGAGGAGCAGGTCCTCTCCTACGTACGTGAGCACGTCAAGGAGCCGGGCAAGGCCCCGCTGTGCGGGAACTCGGTCGGCACGGACCGCGGCTTCCTGCTGCGCGACATGCCGACGCTCGAGGACTATCTCCACTACCGCATCGTGGACGTCTCCTCCGTGAAGGAGCTGGCCCGCCGCTGGTACCCGCGGGCCTACTTCAACAGTCCGGAGAAGAACGGCAACCACCGCGCGCTGGCCGACATCCGCGAGTCCATCGCCGAACTCCGCTACTACCGCGAGGCGATCTTCGTCCCGCAGCCCGGTCCCGACTCGGACACCGCCCGCACCATCGCGGCGAAGCACGTCCTGCCCGCCGAATAGGCCTTCGACGGGGCCCTGATGGGCCCCGGAAAAAGGCGTGCGCGAGCACCCCTTCAGACCCTGTACACTTTTTCTCGGCCGGTCAGGGAAATCCCAAAGACCGGACGCGGTGGGTGTAGCTCAGTTGGTAGAGCACCTGGTTGTGGTCCAGGTGGCCGCGGGTTCAAGTCCCGTCACTCACCCTGAGTAATCAGCCGGTGACCTGTTGAACAGGTCACCGGCTGATTGCGTTCCAGGAGACCATCGGTCCGTGCGGCGGGCGAAACGGGAGTGGTGATGGAGGCCGAGAGCACCTCGCGGCTCGATCTCGTGCCGCTGCGGGCCGAGCACGCCGAGGAGATGGCCGAGGTGCTGTCGGATCCGGCGCTGCACACGTTCATCGGCGGGGAACCGTCCACTCCACAGGCGCTGCGGTCGCGGTACGAACGCCTCGTCGCGGGGTCCCCCGATCCCGCCGTGCTCTGGTGCAACTGGGTTCTGCGGGAGCGTACGGAGGGATTCCTGGTGGGGACGGTCCAGGCGACCGTCTCGGGAGGGGTCGCGGAGATCGCCTGGGTGGTGGGCACGCCCTGGCAGGGGCGGGGATACGCGGTGGAGGCGGCGCGGTCGCTGGTCCGCCACGTGATCCGCGCGTTCCCCGTCCGCACGGTCGTGGCCCATGTGCACCCCGCTCACCACGCGTCCGCCGCCGTCGCCGCCGCCGCGGGGCTCTCCCCGACCGGCAGCGTCCAGGACGGCGAGGTCCGCTGGGAGCTGACCGTACGGCGGTGATCTCACCTCTCCCGGGTCCCTCGGGCCGCGTCCCGGGTTCCGTCGGCGGCGCGCCACGCGGCCGCGAAGCGGTGCACGTCGGGGAACCGGTCGTCCGGGGCGGGAAACGTCGCGCGTTCGACGACCGCCAGCTGCCGCCCGGTCCCGCGCCAGGCACGCTCCTCGTCCCCCGCGTCGAGCAGGAGGCGAGCGGCTCGGCCGAGGGTGAACACGGTCGTACGGGTGTCGATGACGGCGCCGCGGACGAACTCCTCGGGGGCCATGAAGCGACGTGAGCCCGGCAGACGTTCGTCGGCGAGGACGAAGGGGCCGGGCCGGTACTCGTCTAGGTCGATGAGGTGGATCGCGCCGGCGTTGAAGTCGTAGAGCAGCGCGCCGTCGTAGAAGTCGACGGCGACATGGCCGGCTGCCTCCACGGCGAGGTGCGCGTCGAGGACCCGGTCGAAGGCGCGCAGGACGGCGGCGGCGGGCAGGGACCGGAAGCGGGACATCGGGCTGCCCGGGCTCGTACGGTCACGGGGTCCGCCCACGGTGGCGTGGTACAGCACCTCGCCCGAGCGCCAGGGCATGACCACCGCCCAGCCCCCGCGCACGGCGATCCGGTGGACCTGCGGCACGATCGCCGCGTGCCGTACGGCCCGGTGAAATGCCCAACCTCGGTCGAGTGACCGGCGGCCGCGTTCGTTGACCGCCTCCTTGACGAACCAGCGGGCGCCGTCGAGCAGCCGCACCCCGTACGACACACACCCCGAGTCCTGGTCCCCGAACACCCTGAACACCTCACCCACCCGCCCCAAGTGCGTTTCCACGGCGGGCACTTCATCGACTCCGAGCAAGGGGTGGAGGACCATGGACGTCAGCCTGCCCTACCCGGCCGCCCCAGGAGGACAGAAGCCGCAGACCAGACGTTCCCCGTTGAAGCCGGGCGCCCTACGACGACGCCCGCACCACCAGTTCCGCCGGCAGCACCAGCTGGCGCTTCTCCAGGCCCCGGGAGATCGCGGGACGGCGGTCCGCTATCTCGCCGAGGAGGAGGTCGATCATCGCGCGGCCCATCTCCTCGATGGGCTGGCGGACGCTGGTGAGGGGCGGGTCCATGTGGCGGGCTATGGCCGAGTCGTCGTAGCCGATGAGCGCCACGTCGTCGGGGATGCGGCGGCCGCTCTCCCGCAGGACCTGGCGGGCGCCCGCCGCCATCACGTCGGAGCCGGCGAAGACGGCGTCGAGATCGGGGCACCGCTCCAGCAGCAGGGACATGGCACGCCGGCCCCCTTCCTCGGTGAAGTCGCCGGGGACGATCAGCCGCTCGTCCACCGCGTGGCCCGCGTCGAGCAGGCCCTGCCGGTAGCCGTCGACGCGGCGCTGGGCACCGTAGACGTCCATGCGGCCGGCCAGGTGGGCGATCGAACGGCGGCCCCGGGCGATCAGGTGTTCCACGGCCGCGCGCCCGCCGCCGTAGTTGTCGGAGTCCACCGACGGAAGCGTCTCCTCCGCCGAGCGCCGGCCGCTGATCACCGCCGGGATCTCCAGCTGGGAGAGCAGATCGGGGAGCGGGTCGTCGGCGTGCACCGACACCAGCAGGACGCCGTCCACGCGGTGCGCCGCCAGATACTGGGCGAGGCGCTGGCGCTCCCGGTCGCTGCCCGCGAAGATCAGCAGCAACTGCATCTCGGTCTCGGAGAGTTCGGCACCGACACCGCGCAGCATGTCCGAGAAGTACGGTTCCGCGAAGAAGCGGGTCTCCGGCTCGGGGACGACGAGGGCGATCGCGTCCGTGCGGTTGGCGGCGAGTGCGCGGGCCGCCGTGTTCGGGACGTACCCGAGCTCCGCCACCGCCGCCTCGACCGCGGCACGGGTCGCGTCACTGACCCGCGGGGAGCCGTTGATCACCCGGGAGACCGTGCCACGGCCCACCCCGGCGCGTGCGGCCACCTCTTCGAGGGTCGGCCGCCCGCCGCTGCGGCCCCGCGCTCCGTGGACTGCCATGGGCTCCGCCTCCCGTCGACACCAAGTGGCCTGGAATGTAACAGCCTCACCCGAGGAGGCGAGCGTCACCGGGCCGCCACCTCAGGAGCCCCTGCAGCACCGACCACTCGCCCTCGGACGCCGAACGAGCTATAAGACTCTTCCGGCCATGTGGCGGAATGACATCTTCAGCTAACAGGCCGATAACTGAACGCATCTCTCCGCTCCCCCACCCTTGACACCCCCGCTGGAACCGACGACTCTTCAACACATCACCTGTGGGAGCGCTCCCACAGTACCTGACACATACACATCCCGCACGTTCCCCGCCCGAGCCGCAGCGAGAAACAACGGGCGCCACCAATGCAGTTGGCCGGGGGGTCGGCACGTCAGGCAACAGGAGGACGCAATGCGCACGAGTACCCGCCGGTCCCGCAGGCTGGGGGCCATCGCGGTCGTCGCCGCGCTCGCTACGGGACTGCTGGCCGGCTGTTCCAGCGACCCGGACGACGGCTCGTCGGACAACGGCAGTGGAAGTGGCAAGGGCAAGACGACCCTGACCATAGGCACTTTCGGCGTCTTCGGCTACAAGCAGGCCGGCCTCTACGACGAGTACACGAAGCTCCACCCCGAGATCTCCATCAAGGAGAACGTCACCACCCGCACCGACGTCTACTGGCCCAAGACGCTCACCCGTCTCCAGGCCGGCGCCGGCACCGACGACATCCAGGCGATCGAGGTCGGCAACGTCACCGAGGCCGTCCAGACCCAGGCCGACAAGTTCGTCGACCTCGGCAAGGAGGTCGACAAGTCGCAGTTCCTGGACTGGAAGGTGTCCCAGGCCACCACCAAGGACGGCAAGACGATCGCGCTCGGCACCGACATCGGCCCGATGGCGATCTGCTACCGCAAGGACCTGTTCGAGAAGGCCGGTCTGGAGACGGACCGCGTCAAGCTCGCCGCGCAGTGGAAGGGCGACTGGTCCAAGTACGTCGCCGTCGGCAAGGACTACATGAAGAAGGCGCCGAGCGGCACCAAGTTCGTGGACTCCGCCTCCTCGGTCTACAACGCGGCGCTCGGGGGCGAGAGCGAGCGGTACTACGACAAGGACGGCAACGTCATCTGGGACAAGTCCAAGGGGGTGAAGAAGTCCTGGAACACCGCGATGTCGGTGGCGACCAGCAACATGTCGGCGAAGCTGAAGCAGTTCGACCCGACGTGGGACCAGGGCTTCGCCAAGGGCTCGTTCGCGACCGTGGCCTGCCCCGCCTGGATGATGGGCTACATCCAGGAGAAGTCCGGTGACTCGGGCAAGGGCAAGTGGGACGTGGCCGCCGCGCCGACCGCGGCCAACTGGGGCGGCTCGTTCATCGGCGTGCCGACGGCGGGCAAGCACCAGAAGGAGGCCGTCGCGCTGGCCAAGTGGCTGACCGCGCCCGAGCAGCAGGCGAAGGTCTTCGCCAAGCAGGCGAGCTTCCCGTCGACCCCGTCGGCGTACGCGGACCTGAAGCCGGCCGCCGCCACCACGGAGTACTTCTCCGACGCGCCGATCACGCAGATCTTCGGCGACTCGGCGAAGACCATCCCGGTCCAGTACTTCGGCACCAAGGACCAGCCGATCAACACCGCGATCTCCGACGTGGGCATCCTCCAGGTCGAGCAGAAGGGCAAGTCCCCCGACCAGGGCTGGAGCGCGGCAAAGGCTGAGGTCAAGGACGTGCTCGGCCAGTGACCAGCTCCAAGCAGGCTCTCGCGCACCCCGCGACGAGCGCCGACGCCGCGCCCGGCTCCCAGCCGGGCGCGGCCCGGGGCGCTCAGGGTCGCGGTACGCCGCCGCCGGGCCCTGGTTCCTGGCGCAGCCGGCTGTACCGCTGGGACATGAAGGCGTCGCCGTACGCGTTCGTCGCCCCCTTCTTCATCATCTTCGGAGCCTTCGGGCTGTTCCCGCTGCTGTACACGGCCTGGTACTCGCTGCACAACGTGCAGCTGTCCGGCCTGGACCACCAGACCTGGGTCGGCCTCGACAACTACACGAACCTGCTGTCCTCGGAGTTCTTCTGGAACGCTTTGGGGAACACCTTCACCATCGGCGTGATCTCCACAGTGCCGCAGCTGATCATGGCGCTCGGGATCGCCCACCTGCTCAACTACCGGCTGCGCGGCTCGACCGTGTGGCGGGTCGTGATGCTCACCCCGTACGCCACCTCGGTGGCGGCGGCGACGCTGGTCTTCACGCTGCTGTACTCGTGGGACGGCGGCATGATCAACTGGCTGCTGCACTTCGTCGGGGTCGACCCGATCAACTGGCGCGAGTCCGACTGGGGCGGCCAGTTCGCCGTCTCCTCGATCGTGATCTGGCGGTGGACCGGCTACAACGCGCTGATCTACCTCGCGGCGATGCAGGCGATCCCCGCCGACCTGTACGAGTCGGCGTCGCTGGACGGCGCCAACCGCTGGCAGCAGTTCCGTCACGTGACGATCCCCATGCTGCGACCGACGATCCTGTTCACGGTGGTCGTGTCCACGATCGGCGCGACCCAGCTGTTCGGTGAACCGCTCCTGTTCGGCGGGGTCAGCGGCTCGAAGGGCGGCTCCGCGCACCAGTACCAGACGCTCGGCCTGTACATGTACGACCAGGGCTGGAACATCGGCAACCTCGGCAAGGCGTCGGCGATCGCATGGACGATGTTCCTGATCCTGCTGATCATCGCCGCGATCAACCTGCTGATCACCCGACGGCTGAGGAAATCCCAATGACCACGACTGAACTGACTGTCCCCCCGGCAGACGCGAAGCCGACCCCGGACAAGCGCGAGCCCGGACGCCGCCGGGTGCTCGGCGCGGGCAAGCAGCTCCACGCGGGTCCGGTCACCCATGTCGTCCTGACCGTCTTCGCGCTGGTCTCGCTCGCTCCGCTGGTCTGGACGGCCATCGCGGCCTCGCGCAACAGCGCGCGGCTGGCGCAGACACCGCCGCCGCTGTGGTTCGGCGGGAACCTGTTCAAGAACCTCGAGGCAGCTTGGGACCAGGCCGGGCTCGGCACCGCGATGATCAACTCCACGATCGTCGCCGGCACCATCACCATCGGCACGGTCGTGTTCTCCACGCTCGCCGGGTTCGCCTTCGCCAAACTGCGGTTCAAGTTCTCCGGCCTCCTGCTGCTGCTGACCATCGGGACGATGATGATCCCGCCGCAGCTCGCCGTCGTACCGCTGTACCTGTGGATAAGCGACCTGGGCTGGTCCAACCAGCTGCAGACGGTCATCCTGCCCACCCTGGTGAGCGCCTTCGGCACGTTCTTCATGCGGCAGTACCTGGTGCAGGCCCTGCCCTCCGAGTTGATCGAGGCGGCGCGGGTGGACGGCGCGAACAGTCTGCGCGTGGTCTGGCACGTCGTCTTCCCGGCGGCGCGCCCGGCGATGGCGGTGCTCGGCCTGCTGACATTCGTAATGGCCTGGAACGACTTCCTGTGGCCGATCATCGCCCTGAACCAGCAGAACCCGACGGTGCAGGTCGCCCTCAACTCGCTGGGCACCGGTTACATCCCGGACCAGGCCGTCATCATGGCGGGCGCGCTGCTCGGCACCCTGCCGCTGCTCATCGCCTTCCTCCTGTTCGGCAAGCAGATCGTGGGCGGGATCATGCAGGGCGCGATCAAGGGCTGACCGCCCTTCCAGGGGCCGGGTCACGCCGCCTCGGCCCCTTTGTTCCGCCTCTACTTCCCCACCTCCAACTCGTCGGTCTTCACGACCCCCTTGGGAGCGCTTCCATGCCTGAGTCCGCAACACCCGTGACTTTTCCTCCGGCCTTCCTCTGGGGTGCGGCGACCTCCGCCTACCAGATCGAGGGTGCGGTGCGGGAAGACGGCCGAACGCCGTCGATCTGGGACACCTTCAGTCATACACCTGGCAAAACGGCCGGCGGCGAGCACGGTGACATCGCTGTCGACCACTACCACCGCTACCGCGACGACGTGGCCATGATGGCGGACCTCGGACTGGGCGCGTACCGCTTCTCGGTCTCCTGGTCGCGGGTGCAGCCGACCGGCCGGGGCCCCGCGGTCCAGCGCGGCCTCGACTTCTACCGGCGTCTGGTCGACGAGCTGCTGGCGCACGGCATCAAGCCGGCCGTCACCCTCTACCACTGGGATCTTCCGCAGGAGTTGGAGGACGCGGGCGGCTGGCCCGAGCGCGAGACGGCGCTGCGCTTCGCCGAGTACGCGCAGATCGTGGGCGAGGCGCTGGGCGACCGCGTCGAGCAGTGGATCACGCTGAACGAGCCCTGGTGCAGCGCCTTCCTGGGGTACGGCTCCGGGGTGCACGCCCCCGGCCGGACGGACCCGGCGGCTTCGCTCCGCGCCGCCCACCATCTGAACCTGGCGCACGGTCTGGGCACTTCGGCGCTCCGTTCCGTGATGCCGTCCCGCAACTCCGTTGCGGTGAGCCTCAACTCCTCGGTGGTCAGGCCCGTTTCGCAGGACCCTGCGGACCTCGACGCCGTCCAGCGCATCGACGACCTGGCCAACGGCGTCTTCCACGGCCCGATGCTGCACGGCGCCTACCCTCAGACCCTGTTCGCGGCGACGCGGTCGGTCACCGACTGGTCGTACGTCCAGGACGGCGATCTCACGGCGATCCGCCAGCCGTTGGACGCGCTCGGTCTCAACTACTACACGCCGACGCTGGTCTCGGCGGCCGCCGCGCCCGCGGACGGTCCGCGCGCGGACGGGCACGGCGCCAGCTCGCACTCCCCCTGGCCGGGCGCGGACGACGTCGCGTTCCACCAGACCCCGGGCGAGCGCACCGAGATGGGCTGGACGATCGACCCGACGGGCCTGCACGACCTGATCATGCGCTACACCCGGGAGGTTCCGGGCCTGCCCCTGTACGTGACGGAGAACGGCGCCGCCTACGACGACAAGCCGGACCCGGACGGCCGCGTCCACGACCCCGAGCGCATCGCCTACCTGAACGGCCATCTGTCCGCCGTGCACCGCGCGATCGCCGACGGCGCGGACGTCCGCGGCTACTACCTCTGGTCCCTCATGGACAACTTCGAGTGGGCCTACGGCTACGAGAAGCGCTTCGGCGCGGTCTACGTCGACTACGCGACCCAGATCCGCACCCCGAAGTCGAGCGCCCACTGGTACAGCCAGGCGGCCCGCACGGGGACGCTGGCACCGGTGACGCCGGCCGAGTAGGTCATCGCCCGGGAGACACGGGGAAACCGAGGCGAGGGGCACGGGGGGTACGGGGGACC
>NZ_JBHWVI010000045.1:0-48152 GCF_042737005.1 Streptomyces sp. NPDC060027 | reverse complement strand
TCCGGCACATATTTTCCCCGTGACGCCTCCCCCCTGCGCTGCGGCGTCGGGGCTGCGGGTAAGGTCAGGGGGCATCGTTGGCTCGTTTCCCACAGGAGGCCCCCGGGTGGAGGTCCAGGAGACCCGCGTTCAGACGGACCGGGTCCTCACCATCCCGAACATCCTCAGCATGGCGCGCCTCGTCGGCGTACCCGTCTTCCTGTGGTTGATCCTCAGGCCGGAGTTCGGCGGCCCCAAGAGCGACGGCTGGGCGCTGCTCATCCTCATGCTGAGCGGTATCACCGACTATCTGGACGGGAAGCTCGCCCGGCGCTGGAACCAGATCAGCAGCCTCGGCCGGCTGCTGGATCCCGCGGCGGACCGGCTCTACATTCTGTCGACGCTCGTCGGCCTCACCTGGCGCGAGATTCTTCCGATCTGGCTGACGGCCGCGCTACTGGCACGCGAGCTGGTTCTGCTGGTGATGGTGTGGATCCTCCGGCGCCACGGCTATCCGCCCCCGCAGGTGAACTTCCTGGGGAAGGCGGCCACCTTCAACCTGATGTACGCCTTCCCGTTGCTGCTGCTCAGTGACGCGAACGGCTGGATCGCGTCACTCGGCGCTATTTTCGGATGGGCGTTCGCCGGATGGGGTACAACCCTCTATTGGTGGGCAGGAGTCCTCTACGTGGTACAGGTCCGCCGGTTGGTCCGGGCGGACACCATGGCCGATTGAGCTCGGCCCGATTGGGCGGCTGTAGTGCCCCGATGGCCCGCGCTCGAAAACTGCGGGACAATCAGGACGGGTGAAGTCGGCTGTACCGTCGTCTCTTCAAGGAGGACGCTTCCGACATGAAGGCCGTCGTGATGGCCGGAGGCGAAGGCACACGCCTTCGCCCTATGACCTCAAGCATGCCCAAGCCGCTCCTGCCGGTGGTGAACCGCCCGATCATGGAGCATGTGCTCAGGCTGCTCAAAAGGCATGGACTCAACGAGACCGTCGTTACTGTCCAGTTCCTGGCCTCGCTGGTCAAGAACTACTTCGGTGACGGTGAAGAGCTCGGCATGGAGCTCACCTATGCCAATGAGGAGAAGCCCCTCGGTACTGCCGGGAGCGTCAAGAACGCCGAGGACGCGCTGAAGGACGACGCGTTTCTCGTCATCTCCGGTGATGCGCTCACCGACTTCGATCTCACCGAGCTCATCAATTTCCACAAGGAGAAGGGCGCGCTCGTCACCGTCTGTCTGACGCGCGTCCCCAACCCGCTGGAATTCGGGATCACCATCGTGGACGAGGAAGGCAAGGTCGAACGCTTCCTGGAGAAGCCGACCTGGGGCCAGGTCTTCTCGGACACCGTGAACACCGGTATCTATGTCATGGAGCCCGAGGTCTTCGACTACGTCGAGGCCGACGTCTCGGTCGACTGGTCCGGAGACGTCTTTCCCCAGCTCATGAAGGAAGGCAAGCCGGTCTACGGCTATATCGCCGAGGGCTACTGGGAGGACGTCGGTACGCACGAGAGCTATGTGAAGGCGCAGGCCGACGTCCTGGAGGGCAAGGTCGACGTCGAGCTCGACGGGTTCGAGATCTCCCCGGGCGTATGGGTCGCCGAGGGCGCCGAGGTGCATCCGGACGCGGTGCTGCGCGGGCCTCTGTACATCGGTGACTACGCCAAGGTCGAGGCGAACGCCGAGATCCGCGAGCACACCGTCATCGGTTCCAACGTCGTCGTCAAGACCGGCGCCTTCCTGCACAGAGCCGTCGTGCACGACAACGTGTACATCGGTCAGCACTGCAATCTGCGCGGCTGCGTGATCGGAAAGAACACCGACATCATGCGAGCCGCGCGGATCGAGGACGGCGCTGTCATCGGCGACGAGTGCCTCGTAGGTGAAGAATCGATCATCCAGGGCAACGTCCGCGTCTATCCGTTCAAGACCATCGAGGCCGGCGCCTTCGTCAACACCTCGGTGATCTGGGAGTCGAGAGGGCAGGCACAGCTCTTCGGCGCCCGCGGCGTGTCCGGGATCCTGAACGTGGAGATCACCCCGGAACTCGCCGTGCGCCTCGCGGGGGCGTACGCGACGACCCTCAAGAAGGGCTCCACCGTCACCACGGCCCGTGACCACTCCCGAGGTGCTCGCGCGCTGAAGCGGGCCGTGATCTCGGCGTTGCAGGCCAGCGCCATCGACGTACGCGACCTCGAGAACGTACCGCTGCCGGTGGCCCGGCAGCAGACGGCCCGGGGCAGCGCGGGCGGAATCATGATCCGGACGACACCCGGAGTGCCGGACTCCGTCGACATCATGTTCTTCGACGAGCAGGGCGCCGACCTGTCGCAGGGCGGCCAGCGGAAGCTCGACCGGGTGTTCGCGCGGCAGGAGTACCGGCGCGCGTTCCCCGGCGAGATCGGGGATCTGCACTTCCCGGCCAGTGTCTTCGACTCCTACACGGGATCGCTCCTGCGGAACGTCGACACCACCGGTATCGCGGATTCCGGGCTGAAGGTGGTCGTCGACGCCTCCAACGGCAGTGCCGGACTGGTGCTGCCCAGTCTGCTGGGCAAGCTCGGGGTCGATTCCCTGATCATCAATCCCGGTCTCGACGAGTCCAGGCCGACCGAGACGGCGGACACACGGCGGGCCGGCCTGGTGCGGCTGGGCGAGATCGTCGCGTCGGCGCGAGCCGCTTTCGGAGTGCGCTTCGACCCGGTGGGCGAGCGGCTGTCGCTCGTCGACGAGAAGGGACGGATCGTCGAGGACGACCGGGCCCTGCTCGTCATGCTCGACCTGGTGGCCGCGGAGCGGCGCAGCGGGCGGGTGGCGCTGCCGGTCACCACCACACGGATCGCCGAGCAGGTGGCTGCGTACCACGGCACGCAGGTGGAGTGGACGACCACGTCGCCGGACGACCTGACGAGGGTGGGCCGCGAGGAGACGACGATCTTCGGGGGTGACGGGCGCGGCGGCTTCATCATTCCCGAGTTCAGCGGCGTCTTCGACGGCGCGGCCGCGTTCGTCCGGCTCATCGGTCTTGTGGCGCGGACACAGCTCACGCTCAGCCAGATCGACGCGCGGATTCCGCGGGCGCATGTCCTCAAGCGGGACCTCGCGACGCCGTGGGCCGTGAAGGGGCTGGTGATGCGCCGGGTCGTGGAGGAGGCGGGAGACCGCTTCGTGGACACGACGGACGGCGTGCGGGTCGTGGAGCCGGACGGGCGCTGGGTGATGGTGCTGCCCGACCCCGCCGAAGCGGTCACCCATCTGTGGGCGGAGGGACCGGACGACGCTTCCGCGGAGGCTCTGCTCGACGAGTGGGCGGCCGTTGTGGACAGCGCCGGCCGCTGAAACGATCTTCACTCGTGCGTGTCGGACAAGTGCCCCCAAGGGGGCCTGTCCGGCACGCTGGTGGGGCCATTCGGAGGTAGCACCCGCGACGTGCGACGATGTGCGGCATGCCGCAGCAGCCCCCCGTTCGGAGCAGCCCCCCGCGCCCCCCGCGCCCGGACGCCTCCATGTCGCTGCTCACCAACGTCATGGATCACAGCCTCGACGACGGGTACGCCGAGGCGGCCGCCCGTAGGGAGGCCGAGGGTGCCGGCGGTATGCCGAGGACGCTCCGGTCCAAGCTGGGTCTCGCGGCGGGTCTGGTGCTCGCGGCGCTCGTGGTCACCGTGGGGGCCGCGAACGCGCGGATAGCGGCGCCTGTCGTCGCCAAGGAGCGCCAGGAGCTGATCGACCGCATCGAGCGGGAGACGTCGGCCGCGGACAAGCTGGAGAACAACGTCGACACCTTGCGTGCCGATGTGAGTGCCCGCCAGCGCGAGGCGCTCAAGAAGGACGGCGGCGGTGAGCAGGCCGACCTCGTGAGCATCCTGTCGGGTGCCACGGATGTGCACGGCCCGGGTGTGAAGCTCGTCGTGAACGACGCCAAGGAAGCCAGCACGGGCGGTGACGGCAGCAATCCGAGGGAGACCTCGGGGTTCTCGGACACCGGACGCGTGCGGGACCGTGACATGCAGCGCGTGGTCAACGGTCTGTGGGAGTCGGGCGCCGAGGCCATCGCCATCAACGGACAGCGGCTGACCGCCCTCTCGGCCATCAGGGCCGCGGGTGACGCGATACTGGTCGACAACAAGCCGCTGGTGCCGCCGTACACGGTGCTCGCGGTGGGGGACGGCCAGCGGCTCAGCACCAGGTTCCAGAACAGCGCCGACGGGCTGTATCTGCATGCCCTGCAAGAGAACTACGGCATCAGGACCGGCATCTCCGTCGAGGGGGACGTCCGGTTGTCCGCCGCACCGAGTGTGATCGTACGTACAGCAGAGCCGAGCACAGAGAAGGGCACATCGTGATCGCCGTACTGGGCCTCGTCGTGGGAGTCGTGGCTGGATTGTTGGTCCGGCCCGAGGTTCCGGCGGTTGTCGAGCCGTACCTTCCGATCGCCGTCGTGGCGGCGCTCGACGCCGTGTTCGGCGGTCTGCGCGCGATGCTCGACGGCATCTTCGACGACAAGGTCTTCGTGGTCTCGTTCCTGTCGAACGTGGTCGTCGCCGCGCTGATCGTCTTCCTGGGCGACAAGTTGGGTGTGGGTGCCCAGCTCTCCACCGGTGTCGTGGTCGTCCTCGGCATCCGTATCTTCTCCAACGCCGCGGCGATCCGTCGGCACGTGTTCCGGGCGTGAGGGCGATGAGCAAGAGCAACGAGGACGAAGTCCCCGAGAACCCGCTGCGCAGAGAGCTGCCGGAAGAGGTCTCCGCGCCCGCGGAGGAGCCCGAGCCGGAGAGGGCCGAGGAGAGCGGCGAGCCGTCGCTCTCCGGCCGTCAGAGGCTGGCCAATGGGTTGTGGCCGCCGCGTGTGTCGCGCGCCCAACTCATCGTCGCGGTTCTGCTGTTCGGCCTCGGCTTCGGCCTGGCGGTCCAGGTGGCGTCCAACAGCGACGGCGACAGCGCCCTGCGCGGAGCGCGCCAAGAGGATCTCGTGCGCATTCTCGATGAACTCGACAACCGAACTCAGCGTCTTGAGGACGAGAAGCAGGGTCTCGAGGATCAGCGCACCGAGCTGGAGAACAGCTCGGACCAGGCCGAGGAGGCCCGCAAGCAGACGGTCGAGAAGGAGAAGCAACTCGGCATTCTGGCGGGCACCGTAGCCGCTCAGGGGCCCGGCATCACCCTGACGATCGACGACACGAAGGGGACGGTCAAGGCGGACATGCTGCTCGACGCGATCCAGGAGCTGCGCGCCGCCGGCGCGGAGGCGATCCAGGTGAACGGTGTACGCGTGGTCGCCGGTACCTATCTCGCCGACTCCGGCAGCGGAGTGAAGGTCGACGGGAACAAGATCACCCAGCCCTATCGTTTCAAGGTCATCGGCAAGCCTCAGGACCTTGAGCCGGCGCTGAACATCCCGGGAGGCGTGGTGCAGACACTGGAGAAGGAGCAGGCCACCGTCACGGTGGACCGCTCGACGAAGATCGTCGTGGACGCCTTGCGACCGGCGGAGCGGCCTGACTACGCTCGGTCGTCCTCCCGGTGAACCGGGGTCGCATGGGGACCGCCGGGCGAGGGCATGAGGTTGCGGGGGGTCGGCGCACCGAATGGGTGGTGCGTGGTGGAAACTGTCTGGTGGATACGGACGTTGTGAGGATGTCCGGGTCGACCGGTGTGTTCAATCAGGGTTCGTCCTGCCCCACGGGCGGGTCTGTTTCGGTCAAGGGGAATCGCCCGTGAAGTTGTTTGGGAAGTTGTTCGGCAAGAGCGCGCGAGAGGGCAGCGGTGACAACGCGACTGCCCGGCACCGCGCACCGCGCCAGGGAGACGCGGAGGCGCAGGGCGGAGACCGCCCGCTGTTCCGGGACCAGGTCACCGGTCCCGGTGGTCAGGGCGCGTCGTCTGTTGACCCTGCCCAGCCCGGCCGCATAGGTTTCGGGGACTCGTCAGCCTCAAGCACGGGTGGAGGGTTCGCCCCCGATCCGTATGCGTCCCATGCCCCTGGTGGGCAGCCGCGGCAGGAGGATCCGTCCATGTCGGCCCAGGTGTGTACGAGGTGCGGTAACCGCAACGCGGAGAACAGCCGGTTCTGCTCCAACTGCGGTGCGCCGCTGCGGGGCGCGGCGGAGCGTCCGTCGGAGACGACGTCCACGATCTCCATCTCCGGGATCGAGGCCTACGACGCCGAGGTGACGGGCCAGACGCCGTCGCCGATGCTGTCCCCGGAGGCTCAGGCGGCGGTCGACGCGCTGCCGGTCGGCTCGGCGCTGCTGGTGGTGCGTCGTGGCCCGAACTCGGGCAGCCGCTTCCTGCTGGACGGTGAGCTGACCACGGCCGGACGTCATCCGCAGAGCGACATCTTCCTGGACGACGTGACCGTGTCGCGCCGGCATGTGGAGTTCCGTCGTGTGGCGGACGGTTCGTTCACGGTCGCGGACGTCGGCAGCCTGAACGGCACCTACGTCAACCGGGAGCGGATCGACCAGGTCCCGCTGTCGAACGGTGACGAGGTGCAGATCGGCAAGTACCGGCTGGTGTTCTACGCGAGCCAGCGGGGCATCTGACCCTCCCCCAACTCCGTCCGGGGGGACACCGAGGGAATGTCCATGCTTCAAACACCGAGCGGCGGTGCCGGCAGCGGTACCGCCGCGGCGGACAGTGGGCTGATGAGCATCGGCGCGGTGCTGAACGTGCTGCGCGACGAGTTCCCCGAAGTCACCATCTCCAAGATCAGGTTCCTGGAGTCGGAGGGGCTCGTCGAGCCGCGGCGGACCCCGTCGGGGTACCGCAAGTTCAGCGCGAACGACGTCGAGCGCCTCGGCCACGTCCTGAGGATGCAGCGTGACCACTACCTGCCGTTGAAGGTGATCCGCGAGCACCTGGACGCCCTGGAGCGCGGTGAGCAGGTGCGTCTGCCCTCCGTGGGGCGCCAGCGCGACTCGGGTGAGCAAGAGCCCCTGGGAGACCTCTACGGCGAGCCCGAGGGGCCCACGGCGGCCCGGGTGGGTCGTGAGGAGTTGCTGGCCGCCGCGGAGATCGGCGAGCAGGAACTCCAGGAATGGGAGTCGTACGGGCTGATCGGCCCGTTGCCCGACGGTGTCTACGACGCCGAGGCGGTGACCGTCGCCGCGCTCGTCGTCGAGCTGGGACGCTTCGGGATCGAGCCGCGCCATCTGCGGGCGATGAAGGCGGCGGCGGAGCGGGACGCGGGCCTTGTGGACCAGGTGGTCGCGCCCCTGCGGCGGCACCGCAATCCGCAGACCCGGGCGCACGCGGAGGCCCGTACGAAGGAGCTCGCGGGCCTCACGGTGAAGCTGCACGCGGCGCTCGTGCAGACCGCGCTGGGTGTGCGGCTGCGCTGATCCGGGGTACCGGCGCGGGCTGTGGATCGTCCACCCGTTCTGTGCCCGACTACCCAAACGTCCCGGGCACGGCCTAGGGTTGCTGTGTGAACGAGCTCGATGTCGTAGGTGTCCGGGTCGAAATGCCCTCCAACCAACCGATCGTGCTTCTGCGTGAAGTGGGAGGCGACCGCTACCTCCCCATCTGGATCGGACCGGGGGAGGCGACGGCGATCGCCTTCGCTCAGCAGGGCATGGCCCCGGCGCGACCGCTGACCCACGACCTGTTCAAGGACGTGCTGGAGGCCGTCGGCCAGGAGCTCACCGAAGTACGCATCACGGACCTGCGCGAGGGCGTCTTCTACGCCGAGCTCGTGTTCGCCAGCGGGGTCGAGGTGAGTGCCCGTCCGTCCGACGCCATAGCGCTCGCCCTGCGCACCGGGACGCCGATCTACGGCAGCGACGGCGTGCTCGACGACGCGGGCATCGCGATCCCGGACGAGCAGGAGGACGAGGTGGAGAAGTTCCGCGAGTTCCTCGACCAGATCTCGCCCGAGGACTTCGGCACCAACAGTCAGTGACGCCGGGGAGCGGCGGGAAGCTCCGGGTGGCATTTGCCCGCGGCGAGTGTGGTGTGCCGCGGCCCGTGCCGGGAGCATTCGGCTAGCCTTTCCCCGCGGTAGGGCACGGGAAACCACTCTTAGGGTGATTATCACTCGGCGTGCCGAGTGTGGCGATCGTTGACGCGCCCCTGGTGACTGCCTACCGTCGAGAAGGCAGGTCAAGGACGGAGGTCGGCGTGAGAAGCAGCGGCGACGGTACGGCTGGGGGTGCCCCCGGACGCGGTCTGGGGGAGAGCGGCCCGTACCCTCCCCCAAGCTCTCGGCTCGACTCGAGCAGGGGGCACCCTCATCATGGCGGCGCGGCCGATCAGGTTCCGCGGCGGCCGACGGCAGTGCCCGGTGAAGGAGAGGCTGTTCCCGAGGAGGTCGGTTACCGGGGACCCACGGCGTGCGCCGCCGCGGGCATCACCTACCGGCAGCTGGACTACTGGGCGCGGACCGGGCTGGTCGAGCCCAGTGTGCGTCCCGCCTACGGGTCGGGGACGCAGCGTCTCTACAGCTTCCGGGACGTGGTGGTCCTGAAGATCGTCAAGCGGTTCCTCGACACCGGGGTGTCGCTGCAGAACATCCGCACCACGGTCCAGCACCTGAGGGAGCGTGGCTTCCAGGACCTGGGGCGCATGACGCTGATGAGCGACGGCGCGACGGTCTACGAGTGCACCTCGCCCGACGAGGTCCACGCGTTGCTGCAAGGCGGCCAGGGGGTCTTCGGGATCGCCGTGGGCGTCGTGTGGCGGGACGTCGAGAGCGCCCTGTCGCAGCTGCACGGAGAGCGCGTGGACACAGGTGAGACGCTCCTCGGGCACAATCCCGCCGACGAACTGGCGCGGAGACGCAACCGCGCGGTGTGACGCGTGGGACCTTCGATGACGTGATGCCCCGGCGTGCCGGGGCATTGTCAGTGGCGTAGGGCAGCATCGGACATGTGAGAACCGCGCCCACGATCCTGCATCTCGACATGGATGCCTTCTTCGCCTCGGCGGAGCAGGCGTCCAAGCCGAGCCTGCGCGGGAAAGCCGTCGTCGTGGGCGGACTCGGACCGCGTGGGGTCGTCGCCACCGCCTCGTACGAGGCCCGTGTCTTCGGGGTGAACTCGGCTATGCCCATGGCCCAGGCACGCCGACGCGCTCCGAACGCGGCCTATCTCGTGCCGCGCTTCGGGCTCTACCGGGAGGTCAGCGAGCAGGTGATGGGGCTGCTGCGGGCCCTGTCGCCGCTGGTGGAGCCGCTGAGCCTGGACGAGGCGTTCGTGGATCTGGAGGCGGGCGGGACGGCCTGGGACGACGCCTCGGCGCGGCTGGCCGGTGCCAAGCTGCGCGCGGACATCCGGGCGGTCACGGGGCTCACGGGGTCGGTGGGGCTCGCCGCCTCCAAGATGCTGGCGAAGATCGCCTCGGAGCAGGCCAAGCCCGACGGTCTCGTGCTGATCGAGCCGGGCACCGAGCGCGCGATGCTGGGGCCGATGTCGGTGAGGACGCTGCCGGGCGTGGGCCCGGCGACCGGCGACCATCTGCGGCGGGCGGGCATCACCACCGTCGAGGAACTCGCCGAGGCGGGCGAGGACGAGCTCGTCCGCCTGCTGGGGAAGGCTCACGGGCACGCGCTGTTCGCGATGGCGCTGGCCCATGACGACCGGCCCGTGGTGGCCGAGCGGGAGACCAAGTCGGTGTCGGTCGAGGACACGTACGACGTGGACATCCACGACCGGGTCCGGGTGGGGCTGGAGGTGGCGCGGCTCGCGGACCGGTGTGTGCGGAGGCTGCGCGGGGCCGGACTGTCGGGGCGGACGATCGTGCTGAAGGTGCGCAGGTACGACTTCTCGACGCTGACCCGGTCCGAGACGCTGCGGGGGCCCACGGACGATGTCGGAGTCGTGCGGGAGGCCGCCGCACGGTTGCTGGAGGGCGTGGACACGACCGGAGGCGTACGTCTGCTGGGGGTCGGCGTCTCCGGGCTCGCCGACTACACGCAGGAGGATCTGTTCGCCCAGGCTTCTGCCCAGGCCCAGGCCTCTGCCCAGGCCCAGGCCTCTGCCGAGCCGACGGCCGAGGAACATCCGGCGGACGAGCCCGCGGAAGGTGCCGCCGCGGAGGAGGAGGCGCCGGCCGAGCGGCGGTGGCCCTCGGGACACGACGTGCGGCACGCCGAGCACGGGCACGGATGGGTTCAGGGGAGCGGGCTGGGGCGGGTCACGGTGCGGTTCGAGACGCCCTACTCCGAGCCCGGGCGGGTGCGGACGTTCCGGACGGACGATCCGCGGCTGGAACCGGCGGATCCGCTGCCGCTGGTGGAGCGAAGAGCCGAGACGGCCGACGAGCCGCCGGCGGGTTCCGGGCCGGGGGCGTCGGAAGCCGGGACGCAGGATCCGGACCCGGGGTCTCAGGCGTCCTCCGTGCCGGCGAGCCGGCCGAAGTCCCGGTCCGGGGGCGGGGGAGGGGCCGCCACGTCGAGGCCGTAGTGGTGGTAGAGCTGGAGTTCCTGTTCGGGGGAGAGGTGACGTCCGACACCGAAGTCGGGGGCGTCCTTGATCAGGGCCCGTTCGAAGGGAATGCGCAGGGTCCCCTCGACGACTTCGCTCGGCTCCAGGGGTACGAAGGCGTCTCTGCTGAACAGGCCGGTGCGTATGGCCGCCCACTCCGGGACACCGGTCGCGTCGTCGAGGTAGACCTCGTCGATCGTGCCGATCTTGGTGCCGTTGCTGTCGAACGCCTTGCGGCCGATCAGGTTGCGCGGATCGATGTCGGTCTGCACGGTCCCTCCACGTGGTCGCAAACTCATCCGTAAGTACTACAAAAGAGCACATTAGGGAAGGCGGCCACTCGAAGCTCGTGTCTTGTCCTCGCTGGTAGGCTGGCAGACGGCTGCTGATCCCGTGCGGGAGAGTCCTCCAGACTTCACCGGAGGCGCCGAAGGAGCAAATCCTCCCCAGAATCTCTCAGGCTCACGTACCGCACGGACGAGGTCACTCTGGAAAGCAGAGCGGGTGCCGATGGCCTCCGCTCTCACCGACGGTGAAAGCCGGACCGTCCAAGGACGCTCCGGTGAAACTCTCAGGTTGAGATGACAGAGGGGGAGGCCGTCGGGGTACCCGTGCCGGGGTGCCCCTCGAAGGTCGCGTCAGACCAGGAGGCCTCCGCCATGACCGCCCCTCGCATTTCGCTCTCCGAGCTCGAACAGGGAATCCCCTTCGAGCAGCGCCACATCGGGCCCGACTCCGAAGCACGGGCCAAGATGCTCGCGCACGTCGGATACGGCTCGCTCGACGAGCTGACGGCCGCCGCGGTGCCGGACGTGATCAAGAACGTCGAGGCCCTGAAGCTGCCGGCCGCGCGCACCGAGGCCGAGGTACTGGCCGAGCTCCGTTCCCTCGCGGACCGCAACCAGGTGCTCGGCTCGATGATCGGCCTCGGCTACTACGGCACGTTCACGCCGCCGGTGATCCTGCGCAACGTCATGGAGAACCCGGCCTGGTACACCGCGTACACGCCGTACCAGCCGGAGATCTCGCAGGGCCGTCTCGAGGCGCTGCTGAACTTCCAGACCGTCGTCGCCGAGCTGACCGGACTGCCGACGTCCGGTGCCTCGCTGCTCGACGAGGGCACCGCCGCCGCCGAGGCGATGGCGCTGTCCCGCCGTATGGGCAAGAACAAGAAGGGCCTCTTCCTGGTCGACGCGGACGCGCTGCCGCAGACCATCGCCGTCATCGAGACCCGCGCCGAGCCGACCGGTGTCGAGGTCGTCGTCGCCGACCTCGGCGAGGGCATCCCGGCCGACCTGGCCGGGCGCGAGATCAACGGCGTGCTGATCCAGTACCCGGGCGCCTCCGGTGCCGTACGCGACATCAAGCCGATCATCGAGCAGGCGCACGGGCTCGGCGCGGTCGTCACCGTCGCCGCCGATCTGCTCGCCCTGACCCTGCTGACCTCGCCCGGCGAACTCGACGCGGACATCGCCGTCGGTACGACGCAGCGCTTCGGTGTGCCGATGGGCTTCGGCGGACCGCACGCCGGTTACATGGCGGTGCGCGAGAAGTTCGCGCGCAGCCTCCCCGGCCGGCTGGTCGGTGTGTCCGTGGACGCCGACGGGCACAAGGCGTACCGCCTCGCCCTGCAGACGCGTGAGCAGCACATCCGCCGTGAGAAGGCGACCAGCAACATCTGTACGGCTCAGGTGCTGCTCGCCGTGATGGCCGGTATGTACGCCGTCTACCACGGTCCCGACGGCCTGCGGACCATCGCGCGGCGTACCCACCGCTACGCCACCCTCCTGGCCGCGGGTCTCACCGCCGGCGGCGTCGAGGTCGTGCACGGCGCGTACTTCGACACGCTCACCGTGCGGGTCCCGGGCCGCGCCGCCGAGATAGTGGCCGCCGCCCGCGACCACGGCGTCAACCTCCACCCCGCCGACGGCGACCATGTGTCGATCTCGTGCGACGAGACGACCACGCGCGCCCAGCTGGCCGCCGTGTGGACCGCCTTCGGCGTCGACGGCGACATCGAGGCGCTGGACGCGAGCGCGGAGGACACCCTGCCGGCCGCGCTGCTGCGCACCGACGAGTACCTCACGCACCCCGTCTTCCACGAGCACCGCTCCGAGACCGCGATGCTGCGCTACCTGCGCAGGCTCTCGGACCGTGACTACGCGCTCGACCGCGGCATGATCCCGCTGGGCTCCTGCACGATGAAGCTCAACGCGACCACCGAGATGGAATCGGTCACCTGGCCCGAGTTCGGGCAGCTGCACCCCTTCGTGCCCGCCGAGCAGGCACAGGGCTACCTGACGCTGATCCACGAGCTGGAGGACCAGCTCGCCGAGGTCACCGGCTACGACAAGGTGTCGCTCCAGCCCAACGCCGGTTCGCAGGGCGAGCTGGCCGGTCTGCTGGCCGTCCGCGGCTACCACCGCGCCAACGGTGACGACCAGCGCACCGTCTGCCTCATCCCGTCCTCCGCGCACGGCACCAACGCCGCGAGCGCCGTGATGGCCGGCATGAAGGTCGTCGTCGTGAAGACCGCGGACGACGGTGAGATCGACGTCGAGGACCTGCGCGCCAAGATCGAGCAGTACCGCGACGAGCTGTCGGTCCTGATGATCACGTACCCCTCGACGCACGGAGTGTTCGAGGAGCACGTCGCCGACATCTGCGCCCAGGTCCACGAGGCCGGCGGCCAGGTCTACGTCGACGGCGCCAACCTGAACGCCCTGGTGGGCCTCGCCAAGCCGGGCCACTTCGGCGGCGACGTCTCGCACCTGAACCTGCACAAGACCTTCTGCATCCCGCACGGCGGCGGCGGTCCGGGCGTCGGCCCGGTCGGTGTGCGCGCGCACCTGGCGCCGTACCTGCCGAACCACCCGCTCCAGCCGGAGGCCGGTCCGGAGACCGGTGTCGGCCCGATCTCGGCCGCTCCCTGGGGCTCCGCGGGCATCCTGCCCATCTCCTGGTCGTACGTCCGGCTGATGGGCGGCGAGGGACTCAAGCGCGCCACGCAGGTGGCCGTGCTCTCCGCGAACTACATCGCCAAGCGCCTGGAGCCGCACTACCCGGTGCTGTACACCGGCCCCGGTGGCCTGGTCGCGCACGAGTGCATCATCGACCTGCGCCCGCTCACCAAGGCGACCGGCGTGAGCGTCGACGACATCGCCAAGCGTCTGATCGACTACGGCTTCCACGCGCCGACGATGTCGTTCCCGGTGGCCGGCACGCTGATGATCGAGCCGACCGAATCCGAGGACCTGGGCGAGGTCGACCGGTTCTGCGACGCGATGATCGCGATCCGCGCGGAGATCGAGAAGGTCGGTTCGGGCGAGTGGGCCGTGGACGACAACCCGCTGCGCGGGGCGCCGCACACCGCCGCCGCGCTCGGCGGCGACTGGGAGCACCCGTACAGCCGCGAGGAGGCCGTCTTCCCGGCCGGTGTCTCGGCCGCCGACAAGTACTGGCCGCCGGTGCGCCGCATCGACCAGGCGTACGGCGACCGCAACCTCGTCTGCTCCTGCCCGCCGCTGGACGCCTACGAGGACTGATCAGCGCTCGGCACGGAAACGCCTACGGGGAGTAATCACCCTCGGACATGCGTCGGGGCCGGTTCGGAGAGTACGTCTCCGGGCCGGCCCCTCGTGTGTCTGGGCGGCCTGTCACGGCCGCCCGGGTCGTGCGGCTCAGGCGGCGGTCATCACCGGCGCGCCGCCCAGCGGGCGGTGCGGGGCGATGATCTGGCCGTCCGGCAGGAGCTCACCGGTGTCCTCGAAGAGCAGAACGCCGTTGCACAGCAGGCTCCATCCCTGCTCCGGGTGGTGCGCCACAAGGCGGGCGGACTCCCGGTCGGCTGATTCGGCTGAGGGACACGGCGGCTGGTGCTGGCACATGGATGGGATCTTTCGCTGGGTCGAGTCGTGAGTGATGGCAGTGGTGTCTGTCGTGCGGCTTGAAGTGCTCATGGCCGCCCCCCGTTGGTGTGTGGTCCGGAACCCAGTGTTGCCCCACGGGCGTGAATCCGCAGGGATTTGCGGGCACCGCTTCTCACAGGTTCATGACGCGTCACCCGTGCGGAGGGTTCACCTCAACTGCATTGTCCTTCTGGGTGGTTCGAGGTGGCCCAATAGGGCTAGTCAGGTCGGACCCGGAGCGCGTTCTCCCTCGTACGAGCGCTATGAGGCCCTAACGAGCGAGCGGCATTCCCGGTCGGTGACAGCGACGTGCCCCGCGGCCGGGTGACGGCGGCGGGGCACGGATGTCGAGGTTCAGGCGGGCGAGCTGAGCAGGGGCCCGGGGGTGACCCGGTGGGTGAGGACCGGCAGCAGTTCGGCGACGCGGTGCGGGCGGTGTGCGGCGATGCCGGGCGGGGCGGGCGCGAGCGGGACCAGGAGGTCGGTGGCGGCCGGATGACCGGTGGCGCCGTCCGCCGTGCAGTCGCCGTGCAGCCAGAGGGTGAGCATGTACAGCTCGGGTACGGACAACAGGCGCGCCTGGTAGGGCTGTTGCATGGTCTCGGCCTGCCGTACGGCGTGTTCCGTCGCGGCGATGTAGGGGCCCTCGAAGAAGCGTGAGAACGCCCAGCCGTCGGCGGTCAGCATGGTGTCGGCCGCGGCCACGGCGCGCTCGCCGCAGCGGATCAGGAAGCGCCACCCGGCGAGCCGGGTGGCGGAGGCGCCCTCCGGAGTGATGCGGTCCAGGACGTGGACGGGCAGCGGGAGTTCGGGAGTGGCGGGTCCCTGCGCCAGGCGCAGGGACGGGGTACGGGCTTCGCGGACAGCGGTGGGGGAACCGAGTGCCGTGAGAACGGTGCGCAGGGCGGGCGCGGGAGCCGGGGGTACGTGCAGCGGCATGGTGGGTCGCCTCTCATTCGACAGGCACAGTGGCGCGAGGGCGGGGGCGGACGGCGCTGTCAGCTCTCGGGTCAGAGGGGCGAGGGGTCTGGATCTGCCGACAGGTTGTCGCCTGTCGCCGTCACCGAGACGACAGGACCTAGGACCGCGAGCGCCAACTCTCTGCCTCGGTAGCGGAGTTTATACGACGCGTGTTCAGACGGTGTTTCGTCTAGTCGTCCCGAATATGAAGAGCAAGTCGCTATTCGGTCGATGAAATGAGGAGTTCATCCCGATTCTGCGCGCTCGAACCGCGGTGACCTCGGAATACCTCGCCGGAGCGGTCGGCCGATTCTCGTCGGCGTTTTTCACGAGATCATGTCGGGCGGTAAACTTGCGTATTGCTTCATGCCCGGTGAATGTGCCCGGGGACCGGAGTCCAGCGTAGCGGTCGAAGAGCGCGCGGGGGACGTTATGGATCGCGTTGCCTGGGCATCATCCCCCGTGACCCGGGACGCCAGGGCCGGACCGTCGGCCTGCCCATCCGAGGAGGGACACTTCGATGGGGGAGAAGGTCGTGGCAGGGACGTTCGGCCTGTCCGATCGGCAGCGCTACCGCGACAAGCTCCGGCAGTGTCTGACGGGGCTGGAGCGACTGCTGGAGGAGAAGCGGTTCGACCGCCCGAAGAACCTGATGGGGCTGGAGATCGAATTGAATCTCGCAGGCCCCGACGGCATGCCGAGGATGATGAATGCGCAAGTACTCGAAAGGATTGCGAGCCGCGATTTCCAGACAGAACTCGCCATGTTCAACCTGGAGGTCAACATAGCCCCACACCGTCTGGGCGGCCGGGTATTCGACCGGCTCGCCGAGGAGATCCGCACTTCGCTCGCGTATGCCCATCGGAAAGCCAGCGAGGTCGACGCCGGAATCGTGATGATCGGCATTCTGCCGACGCTCGGCCGGGACGACCTGGTGTCCTCGAACCTCTCGGACGTCGACCGCTACACGCTGCTCAACGACCAGATCGTGGCCGCGCGCGGAGAGGACTTCGAGCTCGACATCGACGGTGTCGAGCGCCTGGTCTGCAGGTCGGCATCCATCGCGCCCGAGGCCGCCTGTACCTCGGTGCAGTTGCATCTCCAGGTCACACCGGGCCGTTTCGCGGATGTGTGGAACGCCGCGCAGGCGGTCGCCGCCCCGCAGGTCGCCGTCGGAGCCAACTCGCCGTTCCTGTTCGGGCACGAGCTGTGGCGGGAGTCGAGGCCCCCGCTCTTCCAGCAGTCCACCGACACCCGGCCGCCGGAGCTGCGTGCGCAGGGCGTCAGACCGCGCACCTGGTTCGGCGAGCGGTGGGTCACCTCGGCGTACGACCTCTTCGAGGAGAATCTGCGGTTCTTCCCGCCGCTGCTGCCCATCTGCGACGAGGAGGACCCCATCGGTGTCCTCGACGCCGGGGGCGTACCCAAGCTCGCCGAGCTGGTGCTGCACAACGGCACGGTGTACCGCTGGAACAGGCCCGTGTACGGCATAGCCGACGGCGTCCCGCATCTGCGCGTGGAGAACCGGGTGCTGCCCGCGGGCCCGACCGTCACCGACGTCATCGCCAACGCCGCCTTCTACTACGGGCTGGTCCGCGCGCTCGCCGAGGAGCCGCGACCGGTGTGGACACGGATGTCCTTCGAGGCGGCCGCCGCCAACTTCGACGCGGCCTGCCGGCACGGCATCGATGCGCGCCTGGAGTGGCCGCGGCGCGGCCGTTACGGCGGAACCACGCAGGTGGACGCCGCGAACCTGATCCGCGACGAGTTGCTGCCGCTCGCGGCCGCCGGGCTCGACGCGTGGGGTGTCGAGCCCGCCGACCGGGACCTCTACCTGGGCGTGATCGAGGGCCGGTGCCGGCTGCGCGTCAACGGCGCGACCTGGCAGGCGGCCACCTTCCACCGGGCCCTGGAGAAGGGGCTCGGGCGGGATGCCGCGCTGGCCGCCACGACGCGGCGGTACGGCGAGCTGATGCACCTCGGGGAGCCGGTGCACACCTGGCCGGTGGGCCTGCCCGAGCCGGTTCCGCTGGGGTGACGCGGGGCGGAGCGCCGGTGCCCTCCGGCTGACGCGGGGACGCCGGAGCCGGTACCGAGGGTGGCTCCGGGCCCGCGTCCTGGGCGGCCGTCGCATGCCGGCGACTCCGCCCGCGAGGCCGGGTGGAGGCCGAGGGAGTGGTCGTCAGGCCGGGTTGTTCGCTCCCGCCGCCACGATCGCCTTGAGCATCGCCGAGTGGATCTGCGAGGGCTCGTTGACCCGCTGGCCGGAGCCGCCGGTCGCCTTGGCGATCTGATCGACCTCCCGCTTGTCGGTATCGGGGCCCACCGCGATCGCGATCAGCGCCACCGGGCGGTCCGGGTCCGCCAGTTTCCGCAGCTCGGCGACGAGTTCGGACCGGGAGATGCTGCCGGGGTCCTTGTTGACCCCGTCCGTGAGGACGACCAGCGCGTTGAACCGGCCCTTGGCGTAGGAGGCGACGGCCGCCTTGTACGCGGCGAGTGTGGTGTCGTACAGACCGGTGTCCCCGTCCGGGACCGGCTTGAGAGACCTGAAGGCCGTCGACAGCTTCGCGTGCTGGGTGCCGGCGCCCTTGCCGCGGCCGAGTCGCTCGGTCGGCACGAGCACGCGGTAGTCCTTGTCGCCGTCGAGCTTCGTGGAGAACTTCCACAGCCCGATCTCGTCCTCGGGGGTGAAGGTGGCGAGCGCCTGGAGGAGGGCCGTCCTGGTGACCTCCATGCGGGACCGGTCGCTGCCCGGTACCAGCTCGGACATCGAGCCGGAGGCGTCGACGACCGTGGTCATCCGGGCGTTCTCCACCGTGATCGTCCACAGGCCGAGGGCCTCCTGCACGGCCTCCGCCGACGACGGTCCGGTCAGGACGCGCGCGTACGGCTGCGGAGAGCTCCCGCCCGCCCCGGTGACCAGCGTGTCCGACGGGTTCTCCGCATCCGTGCGGAAACCGAACATCCGCAGGAACTGCCGAGGTGCCGGCTCCTCGAGCAGCGTCATGAACCGCAGGGCCGCACGGCTCTCGTCCGTGCTCAGCCGTGGGCTGTCGACCAGCGTGTACGGGTAGTCGAGCAGCGGCGCGCCGTCCTCGGGGTAGAAGAGGTCGAGGCCGGCGTCGGCGTTCCGCGAGGCGTTGTGGGTGAACGCCGCCTGCTCGGAGAGGATCAGCGCCTGATTGCGCCCGGCATCGCTCCGACCGGTGCCGGAGGCGTCGCGGAGCAGGGTGTCCAGGACCTGGGTGTCGCTGTCGGACGTGCGCCGCGAGAGGGTCTTCGCCATGGCGGCGGCCTGGGTGTCCCCGCCCTTGACCCGGGCGGCGGCCGCGCTGAGCCGGGTGAGCGCGAGCAGTCCCGTCGAGCTACGGGCGGGATCGGCCGTGCCCAGCCTGAGCCTTTCGTCCGCCGTCGGCGACCCGGCCAGCTCGGTCCAGGTGTACGTCTTCCTGGGCCAGCCCAGCGCCTTGGCGGCAGAGGGGACCATGGCGACGCCGATCGGTGAGGAGGCGACGTTGCCCGCGCCGGTGACCTGAGTCGCCGTGCTGGTCTCGGCGACCCGCTGCACCCACACGTCGGAGTCCGGGACCCAGACCTGTGCGTCGGTCCTCTTGCCCGACCGGAGTTCGTCGGCGACCTTGTAGGACTCGCGCGCCCTCACGCTGACGTCGAGACAGCGGCCGTCGGAGGTGATGTTCTTCTCGCGGGCGTCCTCGGCGGTGGCCCTGAGCGCCGGCGCGATGTCCGGCGAGGCGACCACCTCGATGTGCACGGCGTCGTCCTGGCAGGAGCCCTCGAAGGAGAGCAGGCCCCCGCGGACCGCGACGGCCGTGCCTCCGGCGACGGTGAGGACGAGCGCCGTCGCGACGGCCGCATTGCGGCGGCGTGCGCGGGTCCGGGGGTCGGCGGTGCCCGCCCGGTACGCGTCGGGCAAGCTGTGACGTCCCATGACGGTGATGTTCCTCCCAAGTGAGGCCTGAGCCGTGAGAGAGCCGTAGAACAGGCAAGGGGGAAGTACACCCCGTACGGCGCCCGCCCCCCAACGGCCTGTCGCGCACGATCTTCGCAACTTCTTTCGAGACCCTAGCGGGGCGAAGATGGGGATGAGGCGGGATTACCCAACTGGAGGCGGGAGTGCAGGTGGAGGCTGGGTCGGTGGGGGATTCCATTCCGGGGACGGAGGGGCTGACACGACGGATTCTCCGGGACGAGACGCTGCTCGTCCTGGCGCTGTCGCTCGGCGCGAGCGGAGTGTCCGCGCTGATCAGTTTTGTCGGATCGGTCACCAAACCGGGGGGTCTCAAGGACCAGGCGGCCACCCTCAACGCGTCGGCGGCGCCGGGCCGTCCCTGGCTCGATCTGGCCTGGCAGCTCTTCGGTATCGCGTCGGCTCTGGTGCCGGTCGCGCTCGTCGCGCACCTGCTGATGCGCGAGGGCAAGGGGATGCGGGTGATCGGCTTCGACCGGACGCGTCCCTGGCCTGACCTCGGACGGGGTGCCGTGGTCGCGGCGGTGATCGGCAGTACGGGGATCGCCTTCTATCTGGCGGCACGCGGGTTCGGCGCCAACCTCACGGTGGTGCCCGAGGCGTTGCCGGACGTGTGGTGGAAGTTCCCGGTGCTGATCCTCTCGGCCGTGCAGAACGCCGTGCTGGAGGAGGTCATCGTCGTAGGGTATCTGCTGCGTCGGCTGGGGCAGTTGGGCTGGACGCCGGGGACCGCACTGGTGGCGAGCGCGGTGCTGCGCGGCTCGTACCACCTCTACCAGGGCATCGGCGGGTTCGTCGGCAACATGGCGATGGGCGTGGTCTTTGTGTGGCTGTACCGGCGTTGGGGCCGGGTCGGGCCGCTGGTGGTCGCGCACTCGCTGCTCGACATCGGGGCCTTCGTGGGGTACGCGCTGCTCGCGGGCAAGGTGGGGTGGCTCCCGACGGCGTGAGCCGAGCGCCGGGACCTGATCCCGACGGATCGCGAAGGGGCGTACGACCATCTCGTACGCCCCTTTCGCGCGCTGTTACGCGAGCGCCGAGGGCTGTTACGCGAGCGCCGAGGGCTGTTACGCGAGCCCTGAGGGCTGTTGCGCGAGCAGCTCACCGTCGATGACGGTGACCGCGTGCCCGGTCAGGAGGGTGCGGTCGCCGCGCACTTCGGTGCGGACCAGGCCGGAGCGCGGGGAGGCCTGCAGGCCGGTGAGACCGGGCCGGCCGAGGCGCTCGGACCAGAACGGGGCGAGCGCCGTGTGGGCGCTGCCGGTGACCGGGTCCTCGTCGATGCCGACGTTCGGGAAGAAGCAGCGGGAGACGAAGTCGTAGCCCCGGGAGGGGTCTTCGGCGCGGGCGGTCGCGATGATGCCACGCGCGGAGTAGCGGGCGAGTGCCTTGTGGTCCGGGGCGAGACCTCGGACCGTCTTCTCGTCGGCGACCTCGACCAGCAGGTCACCGGTGTTCGGGCCGGTGTCGAGGGTGGCGAGCGGCTCGGCGCCGAGTGCCTCGGCCACGCCGTCGGGGAGCTCGACCGGGGTGAGCGGCGCGGTCGGGAAGTCCAGGGTGATCGAGCCGTCGGCGTCGGGCGTGGCGACGAGGACACCGCTGCGGGTGGCGAAACGCACGGGGCCCTCGTGGGCGCCCGTGCCACGCAGGACGTGCGCTGCCGCCAGGGTCGCGTGCCCGCACAGGGCCACCTCGGTGGTGGGGGTGAACCAGCGCAGCGCCCAGTCCGCCTCGCCGCCGTCGGGAAGACGATGCGCGAACGCCGTCTCCGCGTGGTTGACCTCCTTGGCCACGTTCTGGAGCCAGGCGTCGTCCGGGAAGGCGTCGAGGAGGAGGACCCCTGCCGGGTTGCCGGCGAAGGGACGGTCGGTGAAGGCGTCGACGATACGAATGCGCATGTGCCGAAGTTAGCGCCCGCGGGAAGCCGGGGGACAAGGCCAATCCGGGGGATCTGGACTGTTGTCGGCCCGGGCGGGTGGTGAGGGCGGCGGGAGAGGCGCAGTGGGCGAGGGCGGGAAGCCGAACCGGCCGAGTGGAACGAGGCCGACGCGGGCCTCAAGGCGTGCGCGCACCCGGCGGTCACGGCCCGGCTGGGCCGCAACTGGTGCCTCGACGTCGGCCATTCCCAGGCTCGGACCATGTCGGCGTGTGGCTGCCGGGACCGCTCTTGACCGGCCCGAGCCTGTGTCCCGGGCGAGGGCGGTCGGATGCGCCCGGGACACGGGCACGCGCGCGTCGGCCGGGTCGAGGACCGGAGGAACGCCCGCTCCTTGAGCGAGCCAGGCAGCGCTGTCGCTCTCAAGGGGTTGTCATCAGAACAGTCCCGATATATCGTTGACGCATCGCGACCGATCAACGATGGAATGGAGTGATTGCGATGCGTTCCCGTGGAGAAGACTTCGGATACGAACAAGGACATGGACACCACGGCGGCCCCGGCCATCGAGGTCGGGGCGGCTTCGAGGGGCGGCGGGGGGCTTTCGGGCCTTTCGGGCCGGGTGGTCCCGGTGGCGGCCCCGGCTTCGGCCCGGGTCCCTGGGGCGGGCGCGGCGGCCGGGGCGGGCCGCGGGGGAGGGCGCGGCGCGGCGACGTACGAGCGTCGATCCTCGCCCTGCTCAAGGACCGGCCCATGCATGGGTACGAGATGATCCAGGAGATCGCCGAGCGCAGCGGCGGGGCATGGAAGCCCAGCCCGGGTTCGGTGTACCCGACCCTTCAGCTGCTCGAGGACGAGGGCCTGATCGCCAGCGAGGCCGAGGGCGGCAAGAAGCTGTTCGCCCTCACCGAGTCCGGCCGCAGCGCGGCCGACGAGGGCCCCGACGCGCCGTGGGAAGAGGCCGGACGCGGGGTCGACTGGGAGACGCTGCACGAGATCCGGCAGGCCGGGTTCGGCCTCATGGAGGCCTTCGGCCAGGTCTGGAAGACCGGCAGCAAGGGCCAGCGCGACAAGGCGCTGGCGGTCATCAACGACGCCCGCAAGAAGCTGTACCTGATCCTCGCCGACGAGGACTGACGGCGTGCTGTGGTACCTGCCGGCGCCCCGTGGAAGTGTTTCCGCGGGGCGCCTTTCCGCATACGGAGCGCCGAGCGCCGCTTCGGGTCACGAGCGGCCGTGCGAGGCTCAGGCCACCAGCCCGGCCAGTTTGCGCAGCGACTCGTCGAGGGCGGCCGTCGCCGAGTCCTTGAGCTTGCCGGCCATCAGCGAGACGGCCGCACCCGTGAACTCCCCGTCAATGCGCACGGATGTGGCGTCGCCGTCGGGGGTGAGCGTGTAACGCGTGGTGACGTTCACCGACATCGGGCCCTTGCCGCGGATGGCCAGCGTGCGGCCGGGCTCCAGTTCGTCGATGGTCCAGGTGACCTCGGCCGGGAAGCCCATGAGCTTCATGTTCTCCGTGAAGGTGCCGCCCACTTCGAGCTTTTCCGGGCCGCCCTTCGGGAAGTTGGTGTGCGTCGCGTTCCACTCGCCGTACGCGGACCAGTCCGTGAGCTGGGCCCAGATCTTCTCGGCGGGCGCCTCGATACGTGCTTCCGCGCTGACTTCGGCCATGCGACCACCCCTTCGTGTCGGGCGCTGCGCCCGGCGCAGCTACGGTGTCGCGGAACGTAGTCGCAGGTCGTGGAACATTCAATACTGATGAACCGTCAGAAATTGTGGAGGCCCCGGAGGGCGAGCCTCGGTGCCGCCCGGTCGTCTTCGGGGCGCGGGGCAAGGCGGCGCGCGCTCTTTGGGGGATATCGGCGCGAAGTCATCCGTAGGGAGGAGAACCCGCACTGGTTTGCCCAACCTGCGTGGGACGTGAAGATGCTGCCCGCCGCGGATGACCCGGCTCCCCGGGGCTGATGAGGTGGGGGTTGTGTCATCCCGTATCCCCCGGCAGTCCGCCCGCGAGAGCGGCCGGAACCACCCCGGCATCGAGGCCGGACTCAGCGCAGAGCTGGCCTCGGTGGTCTCCGGCGCGCGCAGAAGAGCGCTGCGGGACGGGGACCGGCAGATCGACACGGCCCATCTGCTGCACTCGCTGCTGGAGTCCGACCCCGAGGTGTGCGCCGTCTTCGACGGCGGGGCGCGGGTCGCCCGGCTGCTCGGCTACCTCGTGCAGCGCAGCATCGGTTACGGACTGCGCTGGCAGAGCACCGTCGAGGACTTCGGCGCCGGGCCGGCGGCGGTCGATGAGGGCTGGTCCCCGGTGGCGGCGGGGGCCATGGAGGAGGCGTACGCGCGCGCTGTTCTGCGGGGCGACGAGCGGGCCCGCGGTCTCGACCTGCTCGCGGCACTCGTCGCCGACCGCCGGTCGCGGGCCGTCGAGGTCCTCGGGCGTGCGGGGGTCGATCTCCCGCCGCTGCTGGAGCGGATCGAGAGCGGCCGCGAGGAGCGGGTGGGCCGGGCCGACGGGGGCTGGTAAGTCCCGGTGGGCGCGGAGGTGGGCGCGGAGGTGGGCGTAGAGGTGGGCGTAGAGGCGGGCGCTGAGACGGGTGTATCGGCGGGCGGGGAAACGGGCGGAGAGGCGTGCGGGGAAACGGGCGGAGAGGCGCGGCTCGGCGGCCGGTCGCCGCGTCCGCGGGTGTGGGCCGGCGGTCGTCGGTGGGACCGGGCGCCGGGGTCCAGTCGTTGAGACAGGTGTCATCGGGGGTGACGGTCATGTCGTCGCCTGTCATCATGTGCCCGTGGATACGTCTCAGGGGAGTCAGGGGAACCGCGGGAGGGGCGTCGGCCTGAGCCTGGCGCTCGTGTCGGCGGTCGCCTTCGGTGGTTCGGGTGTCGCGGCCAAGCCGCTGATCGAGGCAGGGCTCGACCCGCTCCACGTGGTGTGGCTGCGGGTCGCGGGCGCGGCTCTCGTCATGCTGCCGCTGGCCGTGCGGCACCGGGCGCTGGTCAAGCGGCGACCCGCGCTGCTCGCCGGGTTCGGACTGCTCGGCGTGGCCGGGGTCCAGGCCTTCTACTTCGCCGCGATCTCCCGCATCCCTGTCGGTGTCGCCCTGCTCGTGGAGTACCTCGCCCCCGCGCTGGTGCTCGGCTGGGTGCGCTTCGTGCAGCGCCGGCCGGTGACGCGTGCCGCGGCCCTCGGCGTCGTCCTCGCCGTCGGCGGACTCGCCTGCGTGGTCGAGGTGTGGTCGGGACTGAGCTTCGACCTCGTCGGACTCCTGCTCGCGCTGGGAGCCGCCTGCTGCCAGGTCGGCTACTTCGTGCTCTCCGACCAGGGCAGCGACGCGGGGGACGAGGCACCCGACCCGCTGGGCGTGATCGCGTACGGGCTGCTCGTCGGCACCCTCGTGCTGACCGCGGTCGCGCGCCCCTGGACCATGGACTGGTCCGTCCTCGGCGGCAGCGCGGACATGAACGGGACGTCCGTGCTCGCCTCGCTGCTCCTCGGCTGGATCGTGCTCATCGCCACCGTCGTCGCGTACGTCACCGGAGTCCTCTCCGTGCGCAGGCTCTCCCCGCAGGTCGCGGGCGTCGTGGCCTGTCTCGAAGCGGTGATCGCCACCGTTCTGGCCTGGGTACTGCTGGGCGAGCACCTCTCGGCGCCGCAGATCGTGGGCGGCGCGGTGGTCCTGCTCGGCGCGTTCATCGCGCAGTCGTCGGCCCCGGCGAAGCCCTCGCAGGAGCCGGTCGCGAGTGGGCCGGGCGACGCCGAAAGGAAGTTGGCGGCCCACGGAACGGCCGTCTAAGGTGCTGGTCATGCCGACGACGCTCGTTCTTCCGCCTCCGGCCGCCTGAGGCGGGCATACCGGAATCCCGCCCGGCCCCGTGCCGGGCGGAACGGCGCTGCCCGCAGAAGAAGTCCGAGGACCTTTCCGTACGCCCCCGCCCTCACGGCACGGGCTGCGACGTGGTTCCTTCCTGAACTTCTGCGGATCTGCGGAGAGAACACGTGTCGAACGATGCTGTCGGCCTGCCCGTCGGGCGAGGCCTGCTCTATCTGATCGTCGCCGGTGCCGCCTGGGGCACCGCGGGCGCCGCCGCGTCGCTGGTCTATCGGGCCAGTGACATGGGGCCGATCGCCCTTTCCTTCTGGCGCTGTGCGGGCGGACTCGCGCTGCTGCTCGCCGTACGCCTGCGCCCGGGCCGGACCGCCGTCCGCCGCGGCGTGCGGGAGCCGCTCCGCCGCAAGACGCTGCGGATCGGTCTGACCGGCCTCGGGCTGGCCGTCTTCCAGACCGCCTACTTCGCCGCCGTCGAGGCGACCGGCCTGGCGGTGGCGACCGTCGTGACGCTGGGGGCCGGGCCCGTGTTCATCGCGCTGGGTGCCCGGGCGGCCCTGGGGGAGCGGCTCGGCCGCGGCGGGAGCATCGCCGTCGTCGGAGCGCTGACCGGGCTCGTCGTGCTGGTCCTGGGCGGCGAGGGTGCCACGGTGCGCCCCTGGGGTGTCGCGCTCGCGGTCCTCTCCGCGGCCGGCTACTCCGCGATGACGCTGCTCACCCGGTGGTGGGGGCGCGACGGTCGCGTCGACGGGGCCGGTACGACGGTGTGGACGTTCGCCGTCACCACCGTCTGCCTGCTGCCGTTCGGACTCGCCGAGGGGCTGGCCCCGCATGCCGCGCAACCTGCCGAGGTGCTGGCCCTGCTGGCGTACATCGCGGCCGTCCCCACGGCGCTGGCCTACGCCCTCTTCTTCGCCGGCGCCGCCGTCGTCCGCTCCGCGACCGTGTCCGTGATCATGCTCCTGGAGCCGGTCAGCGCGGCCGCGCTCGCCGTCGGTCTGCTCGGTGAGCGGCTCACTCTGCCGACGCTCGCCGGCACCCTGCTGATGCTCGGCTCGGTCGCGGGACTCGCGGTCGCCGAGACGCGCGCCGCGGGGGCCGAACGGCGCGCGGCACCCGAGAAGGAGTCGGCGCTGGTGTGAGGACGGACGGGCACCGGTCCTGGCGGGCACCGGTCCGGGCGGGGGCCGGTGCCGTCCGGGGCTTCGGGTGCGGTCCCGGGAGGGCCGGTGTTCCTACGGGCCTCCTCCGGGCGCGCGCAGAAGCCGGTGCCCTCCGGGGTGTCGGCTGGGGCGCGGGCAGGTGTGCTCGCTCCTGTGAGGGGCGGGTGCGGGCTCGCACCCGCCCCTCACAGGGGACGGTTCGGGCCCGCCACCCGCCCCTCACAGGTCCATGTGCCGGACGGCGCGCGTGGTCACAGGGCGGTCAGGTAGCCGGGCACTTCGATGCCCGGCGCCAGGTCGTCCGCCGGGACCGGGGCGCCGTACCCCTTCGTCAGCGGGAGCACGCCGGTCCAGTGGGGGAGGGAGAGGTCCTCGGGCTCGTCGTTCGGGCCGCCGCTGCGCAGCTTGGCGGAGACCTCGTCCAGATCCAGGCGGATCACGGCGGTGGCCGCGAGTTCCTTGGCGTTGGCGGGGCGGGAGTCGCCCGAGCGGCCGGGGACGACGTGGTCGACCAGTGCGTCCAGCGCCACGCACCGCTCGTCGGGGTCCGTGACCTGGTGGGCGATGCCGTGCACCACCACGGAGCGGTAGTTGATCGAGTGGTGGAAGGCCGAGCGGGCCAGCACCAGTCCGTCGACGTGGGTCACGGTCAGGCAGACGGCCAGCCCGGGATCGGCCTGGCCGGTCATCCGCAGCGGGCGCGAACCCGTCGAGCCGTGCACGTAGAGCCGCTCGCCCACCCGTGCGTACAGCGTGGGCAGGACGACCGGCGCGCCGTCGCGGACGAAGCCGAGGTGGCAGACGTACCCCTCGTCGAGTATCGCGTGCACCAACTCGTGGTCGTACGCGGCGCGCTCCTTGGAGCGGGTGGGGACGGTGCGGTCGGTCGGGGTGTAGGCAGCGGACTGCGTCGTCCTCGGCTGGGTGCTCGTCTCCGGCATTGCCTTCTCCATTGCACTAGTGCATAATCTCGTTTGTGCTAGGAGAGTATCGGATCGAAGGCCGTCGCGCAGCCGACATCGCCGCCAGTGTCGAGCGGGCGGTGGGGTCGGGTGAGCTGGAGCCGGGTCAAACGCTGCCGCCGATGCGGGAGTTGGCCGAAGAGCTCGGGGTCAACGCGAATACGGTCGCGGCCGCCTATCGCACGCTGCGCGAGCGCGGGGTCATCGAGACCGCCGGCCGACGGGGCAGCCGGGTGCGCCCGAAGCCGGCCACCACGGGGCGCGAGTACCTTCGCGTCGACGTCCCCGAGGGTGTGCGGGACGTGGCCGACGGCAATCCCGACCCCGCTCTGCTGCCCGCCCTCGCCGAGGCCTTCGCGGCGGCGGCCCGGCAGTCCGACCGCCATCCCGTGCAGTACGGGGAGGACGCCGTCGAACCGGAGCTGGGGCGACTCGCGCGCTCAGGTCTCGACGCGGACGGGGTGCCCGCGGGCCCCGTGGTCGTCACCTCCGGATCGCTCGACGCCATCGAGCGCGTGCTGATGGCGCACCTCAAACCCGGCGACGCGGTGGCCGTCGAGGATCCCGGCTGGGGCAGCCTGCTCGACCTCGCCCCGGCGCTCGGGCTGCGCACGGTCGGTGTCGGCGTCGACGACGAGGGTCCCCTTCCCGACGACGTACGACGTGCGCTGACCGTCGGGGCGCGGGCCCTGATCGTCACGGACCGGGCGCAGAATCCCACCGGCGCCGCGATCACCGCTCCGCGCGCGCTTGCCCTGCGTTCCGTGCTCGGGGAGCACCCGGAGACGCTGCTCATCGAGGACGACCACGGCCACCGGATCGTCGACCTGCCCCTGCACTCCCTCGCCGGGGTCACGCACAGCTGGGCCTTCG
Source organism: Streptomyces sp. NPDC060027 (assembly GCF_042737005.1). Lineage (NCBI taxonomy): Bacteria > Bacillati > Actinomycetota > Actinomycetes > Kitasatosporales > Streptomycetaceae > Streptomyces > Streptomyces sp. NPDC060027. The sequence continues at coordinate 20,178 of NZ_JBHWVI010000045.1, read as the reverse complement.
TGCGCTCCGTCGCCAAGGCCTACGGGCCCGACCTGCGGCTCGCCGTGCTCACCGGCGACCCCGTCACCGTCGACCGCGTGCACGGGCGGCAGCGGCTCGGGCCCGGTTGGGTGAGCCGCCTGCTGCAGAAGGCCGTGGTCCACCTGTGGACGTCCGGCGCGGTCGACGTCGGGGCCGTGGCGGCCTCGTACGGGAGGCGCCGCGACGCGCTGATCGGCGCCCTGAAGGCGCGCGGCGTGGAAGCGCACGGGCGCAGCGGGATGAACGTCTGGATCCCCGTCCCGGACGAGACCGGGGCGGTCGCCCGGCTGCTGCACGCGGACTGGGCGGTCGCGCCCGGGGCCCGCTTCCGGATGGGCTCACCGCCGGGCATCCGGATCACCGTCTCGACGCTTCGGTCCGAGGACATCGAGCCGCTCGCGGACGCCGTCGCGTCCGCCGTGGGACCGGCACCCGCACGCCGTTACGTCTGAGGTGCCGGTGCCGGTGCCGGTGCCGGTGTCGTAGGGCCGGGACGGCGGGTGCCCGGGGAGCGTGGACGGCCGATGTCATGTCCCGCGTGGACCGCACGAGTTGTTGAAGGGGGCGAGCCGCCCGGCGGTGGCGGCATGTCGTGAGTCCCGTACGGCCGGTGTCGTTCGGGCCCGTGCGCGCGGGCGCCGTGGAGCCCCCGACGACCGGCGCCGCGGGCGTCAGCGGCGCGGCCTCGCCTGGGTGAGGGCCGCGCCCGCGAGGACGATCACCGCGCCGACCGGCGTCGACCAGGCCAGCGACTCGCCGAGGATCGCGACACCGGCGGCGGTGGCGATCACCGGGATGAAGTACGTGACCATCTGGGCCGTCGTCGGGCCGACCTCGGCGACGATGCCGTACTGCAGGAGCATGGCCAGACCGGTGCCGAGGGCTCCCAGGGCCACGACCGCGAGCAGCGGCACCACCGCGAAGTGGCGGGGCAGCGTGGTGAACAGCGGCGTGACGAGAGCCAGTTGGGCGGTGGCCAGGAGCAGCTGGGCGCCGGTCATCGACAGATGCGAGTGGCCGGTGCCGGCCAGTGTGCGGCGGACGTAGATCCACCCGATCGGATAGCTGAGCGAGGCGAGCAGGGCCATCGCCGTGCCCCTGGCGTCCAGACCGTGGAAGCCCTGCCAGACACCGAGGACCGTCAGGACGCCGAGGAAGCCGATGCCGAGACCGGCGACTCTGCGCCGGGTCGGCCGGTCCTCGGAGAGGGCGACCAGGGAGAGGGCCATGCCCCACAGGGGCGACGTCGCGTTGCAGATGCCCGCGAGCGTGGAGGGGATGGTCAGTTCGGAGTAGGCGAAGAGGGAGAACGGCAGCGCGTTCAGCAGGAGGGCCGCGACCGTGAGGTGTCCCCACGTCCGTGCCCCGCGCGGCAGCCGCTCCCGCTTCACCGCCATCGCCGCCGCGAGCACCGCGGTTCCGAACAGCAGCCGCCCGAAGGTGACCTGGAACGGCGCGTAGCCCTCCGTGCCGACCTTGATGAGCAGAAAACTGAAGCCCCAGATCAGCGAGAGGACGCCGAAACGGATACGCCAGTCGAGGGCGGTGCGGCGGCGGGGTGCGACGCCGGTCGGCGTGACGGGTCGAGGAGTGGCGACGGTGCTCATGGGGCCAACAATGAAGCAGAACGATCTCTTAGCACAAGCGAGAATTATCAAGCGTTATCTCGTAGTATCGCTTACATGTTGAATCTGGAGCGCCTGCGCACCCTCGACGCCCTCGCCCGGCACGGCTCGGTGAGCGGCGCGGCCGAGGGACTGCACGTGACCACCTCGGCCGTCTCCCAGCAGATGGCGAAGCTGGAGCGCGAGGTGGGGCAGCAGCTGCTCGCCAAGAACGGCCGGGGGGTGCGCCTGACCGACGCCGGGCGGCTGCTCGCCGAGCACGCGGCGCGCATTCTGTCCCAGGTCGAGCTCGCGCAGTCCGACCTGGAGGCGCAGCGCGGTCAGGTGGTCGGTGAGCTGCGGCTCTCCGCGTTCCCGACCGCGGCGCGCGGACTGTTCCCGACGGCGCTCGCCGCGCTGCGCGCCGACCACCCGGGACTGCGTGTGCGCTCCAGCGAGCTGGAACCGGAGGCCGGGGTCGCCGGGGTGGTGCGCGGGGACCTGGACCTGGCGGTCGTGCTCGACTGGCACAACAAGCCGATGCCGCTGCCCGACGGCCTGGTGAAGGCATCGATCCTCGACGACCCGGCCGATGTGGCCATGCCCGTCGGCCATCGGCTCGCGGGCCGCGACGAGGTGGACCTCGGGGACTTCGCCGACGACGAGTGGATCACCTGGGCCGAGGGCGAGTTCTGCCACGAGTGGCTGATGTTCACGCTGCGTTCCAAGGGCGTCGAGCCGCGCATCGGGCACCGCGCCGCGGAGACGCACACCCAGCTCGCACTGGTCGCCGCCGGGCTCGGCGTGTGCGTGGCCCCGCTCCTCGGGCGCCAACCGATGCCCGAGGGGGTCGTCACGGTACCGGTGCACCAGCGTGTGCGCCGCCATGTGTACGTCGTGTGGCGGGCCGACGCCGACCGCCGACCCTCGATCAGGGCGGCGGTGGACGCCTTGCGCAGAGCCGGTGAGGCCGTCAAGTAGGCCCCGTCGAAGGGTGGTTCGGTTACATCGGAGGGAGCTTGCGGAAGTCCCACGAGGCGATCGCGTCCGGTGTCAGCCGCATCCAGGCGTGCCGGCCGTCGTGCGGCATCTCCTCCATGCCGAAGTTCTTGCGGGCGAACAGCGTCTCCGGGACGTCGAGTTCGGCGCACAGTTCGCCCGTGCGCGGGAACTCGCCCACGAACTCCACCGCGCCGGACAGCTCGACGCCCCGCAGCTCCCCGTACTCCTCGCCGGAGTCGATCACCACCGCGACCCGCGGATCGTTGCGCAGCTGCACCCAGCGCTTGCTGCGCACCACCGAGTACAACCACAGCGAGGTGCCGTCCCAGGTGAACCAGAGGGCACTCACGTGCGGGACTCCGTCCTTCGACACGGAGGCGACACGGCAGGTGCGCTGGGTGGTGAGGAACTCGTCCAGTTCACCGGGAGTCATCATGATCTTCCGGCCTCTGCGCTGAGTGACGGCCATACGGTCCCCTCTTCTTCTGTGTGTCGGCCCTGTCCGTGCCGAGCTCTGCCGGCGGCCCGCCCGGGCCCGCCGAAGTATTCTGACGTTCCGTCAGAAAAGCATGAGGCGTCTTCCGTCCTCACGCAATGGTCGTTACGCTCGCCCGCCCCGACCGCGACGACAAGGAGAGTCATGCCGTCGTTCGAACAACTCAGTGAACTCCTCGACCCCGTCGGCACGGTGCTACTCACCGTGGAATGCCAACAGGGTGTCGTGGGCCTGGACAGCGCGCTACCGGAACTCGCCAAGGAGGCACGGTCCTCCGGAGCGCTCGCCCGTGTCGCCCGGCTGGTCGACGCCGCGCACGAGAGCGGGGTGCAGGTGATCCACGCGGTCGCCGAGCGCCGCCCCGACGGTCGCGGCGCGAACCGCAACGCCCGGCTGTTCCGGGCCGCCGAGCGGTTGCCCGTGCAGCAGTTGACCGGGTCGACGGCGGTACGGATCGCACCGCCCGTCCAGGTCGCCGAGGAGGACTTCGTCGTACGCCGACTGCACGGCCTGTCGCCGATCGCGGGCACCGACGTCGACCCGCTGCTGCGCAACCTGGGCTGTCGCACCCTCGTCGTGACCGGAGTCTCGGCCAACATTGCCATCCCCAACGCCGTGTTCGACGCCGTGAACCGCGGCTACACCGTCGTCGTGCCCGCGGACGCCGTCGCGGGGGTCCCCTCCGAGTACACCCCCGCCATGATCAGGAACACGCTCGCGCTGGTCGCCACGATCACGACCACCGACGACGTGCTCGCCTGCTTCAGGCGACGCCGCCCCTGACATCGCGGGCGGTCAGGCGAGCATGATCGAGTCGCCTGCGACGGTGATGGTCCTGGCGGCCAGCGCGCTCGTCGCCGGCCCCTTCTTCACACTGCCGTCGGTGGCCGAGAACTCGCTGTGGTGGCAAGGGCAGTTGATGACACCGTTCGCGATGCCCTTGACCGCACAGCCCATATGGGTGCACTTGGACGAGAAGGCCTTGAAGGTTCCCGCCGTCGGCTGGGTCACCACGACGCCCTGGCCGGAGAAGACCTTGCCGCCGCCCTCCGGGATGTCGGAGGTCTTGGCGAGTTCCGTGCCGCCCGCGTTCCCGGCCGCGCCGTTGTCGGAGCCCACGGTGTCGGAGGCATTGTCGTCCGCTCCGCACGCGCTCAGCGCGACGGCGAGCCCCGCCGCGCCGACCGCGGCCACGACGGTGCGCCGGGCCGGTGCCGGTGCGGGGTGAAGCGATTCGCTGGTCATGCTGGCCTTCCCTTCAACGGGCGAGATGTGGATCTGCCCAGAAGTACGGTCCCGCCCCGCACGCTGTTCAGGGGATGAAGACTTCTTGACCGGATCGACAGCGTCTCGACAGGAGAGCCGCCGCGATCCGCGGACCGCCTCCGGCCGCGCTCCGGGCAGCGTCCGCCGGGCGGGACCACCCCAGTAACCTGGGGCGATGCTCAAGGAAGTGAACGCCACCCGCTACATCACGCCGCTGCGTGAGGGCGGCTCGCTGCCGGGACTCGTCGAGGCCGACGACCTCGGGACGTACGTCATGAAGTTCACCGGCGCGGGACAGGGGCGCAAGACGCTCGTCGCGGAGGTCGTCTGCGGTGAACTCGCCCGGCGGCTCGGCCTGCGGGTGCCCGGCCTGGTCACGATCGGCCTCGACCCGGTCCTCGGGCTCGCCGAACCGGACCAGGAGGTCCAGGAACTGCTGAAGTCGAGCGGCGGCCCCAACCTCGGGATGGACTTCCTCTCCCGCGCCATCGGCTTCGACCCGCTCGCCTTCGAGGTGAGCGCCGAGGACGCCGGCCGGATCGTCTGGTTCGACGCCCTGGTCAACAATGTCGACCGGTCCTGGCGCAACCCCAACCTGCTGATGTGGCACGGCGACCTGTGGCTCATCGACCACGGCGCCACGATGATCTGGCACCACCACTGGCCCGGCGCGGAGGCCTCCGCCGCCAAGCCGTACGACGTCTCCGACCACGCGCTCACGCCCTTCGGCCCGGACATCGCCTCGGCCGCCGCCGAGCTGGCCCCGCTGGTGACCGAGGATCTGCTCGCCGAGGTCACCGCGGAGATCCCCGAGGCATGGCTGGCGGACGAGCCCGGCTTCCACTCGCCGGACGCGCTGCGGCGCGCCTACGCACGGCCGCTCCTGGCGCGCGCCGGCGTCATCCACGAGCGGATCAAGGGCATCGACGGCATCGAGGGGGACAAGTGAGCGAGCGGGACGTCTTCGAGTACGCGCTGCTGCGCGTGGTGCCGCGGGTCGAGCGCGGCGAGTGCTTCAACGCGGGGGTACTGGTGTACTGCCGGGCCCATTCCTTCGTCGCGGCGCGCACCCATCTGGACGAGAACAAGCTGTTCGCGCTCGACCCGGACGCGGACGTGGTGGGCGTACGGGCCGCGCTGCGCGCGGTCGAAGGTGTCTGCACCGGAGGAAAAGCCGCTGGTCAAGCGGCGGGCGACGACGCCGGACGGCGATTTCGCTGGCTGATCGCGCCGCGTTCGACGGTGGTTCAGCCGGGTCCCGTGCACACCGGCCTGACCGTCGATCCGCGCGCCGAGGTCGACCGGTTGCTCCAGTTGCTGGTCAGGTAATGGATCACACGCGCGCGGTGTGCCGTTGACACCGAGTGCCAGGGCTTCTAGCGTCACGTCTGCTGAAGGTACTAAGCGGTCGCTCACTGGATGGGCGTACCGTATGAGCCGCAGTTCTTTCGGGACACCGAAGGCGCCGCAAGGTTGTCGAGACAGCTTGGCCGGGCTTGGGCCGGCTTTTCCAAGGGCGAGGAGAACCAGCAATGTCCACCACTGAGCAGCGTGTCGCCGTAGTCACCGGTGCCGCGCGCGGCATCGGCGCCGCGACCGCCGTACGTCTGGCCGCGGAGGGCCGCGCCGTCGCGGTGATCGACCTCGACGAGGCCGCGTGCAAGGACACCGTGGAGAAGATCACCTCCGCCGGCGGCAAGGCCATCGCCGTCGGCTGCGACGTCTCCGACGAGGCCCAGGTGGAGGCCGCCGTCGCGCGGATCGCCGAGGAGCTCGGCGCTCCGACCATCCTGGTGAACAACGCGGGCGTCCTGCGCGACAACCTGCTGTTCAAGATGAGCGCGTCCGACTGGGACACCGTCATGAACGTGCACCTGCGCGGCGCCTTCCTGATGGCGAAGGCCGTCCAGAAGTACATGGTCGAGGCCAAGTTCGGCCGCATCGTCAACCTGTCGTCCTCGTCGGCGCTGGGCAACCGCGGCCAGGCCAACTACTCCACCGCCAAGGCCGGTCTCCAGGGCCTCACCAAGACCCTGGCCATCGAGCTCGGCAAGTTCGGCGTGACCGCGAACGCCGTGGCGCCCGGCTTCATCGTCACCGACATGACCGCCGCCACCGCCGCCCGCGTCGGAATGGACTTCGACGACTTCCAGGCCGCCGCCGCGACCCAGATCCCCGTGCAGCGCGTCGGCAACCCCGACGACATCGCCAACTCCATCGCCTTCTTCACCGGCGAGGCCGCCGGATTCGTCTCCGGCCAGGTGCTGTACGTCGCCGGCGGACCGCTCAACTAGGGCCGGGGGAAACGCACATGACCACACTCCCCGAACTCTCGGGCAAGGTCGCGCTCATCACGGGTGCGAGCCGCGGCATCGGCTACGGCGTCGCGGAGGCCCTGGTCGCCCGCGGCGACCGGGTCTGCATCACCGGCCGTAACGAGGACGCGCTCAAGGAGGCCGTCGAGACCCTCGGCGCCGACCGCGTCATCGGCGTGGCGGGCAAGGCCCATGACGAGGCCCACCAGGCCGTCGCCGTCGAGCGCACCATGGAGGCCTTCGGGCGCGTCGACTTCCTGGTCAACAACGCCGGTACGAACCCGGTGTTCGGGCCGATGGCCGAGCTGGACCTCAATGTGGCGCGCAAGGTCTTCGAGACCAACGTCGTCTCCGCGCTCGGCTTCGCCCAGCAGACCTGGAAGGCCTGGCAGAGCGAGAACGGCGGCGCGATCGTCAACATCGCCTCCGTCGCCGGCCTCGCCCCCTCGCCGTTCATCGGCGCGTACGGCGTCAGCAAAGCCGCGATGATCAACCTGACCGTGCAGCTGGCGCACGAGTTCGCGCCCAAGGTGCGGGTCAACGCGATCGCGCCCGCCGTGGTGAAGACGAAGTTCGCGGCCGCGCTGTACGAGGGCCGTGAGGCGGAGGCCGCCGCGGCCTACCCGCTCGGCCGGCTCGGCGTGCCCTCCGACATCGGCGGCGCCGCCGCCTTCCTCACCTCGCAGCAGTCGGACTGGGTCACCGGTCAGACGCTCGTGGTCGACGGCGGGATCTTCCTCAACGCCGGAGTCGAGTGACACGACGTCAGCGCGGACGCTGTCCGCGCGCCGGGGCCCCGCGCCCCGCGCGCGGGCAACCGACCGGCATCTTGTCGCGAGTTGACGGAATTGCTGTCCGCTCCGAGCGGCAAGAAGTCCGATATCCGGTGAGTCGGCGGGTTCACAGAGCTCTGACAACGTAGTCACAAATGTGCTGATCAAGTGCCCTGCCGGGAACATGGTTCCCCCGGCGGGGCACTGCGGTATGGTCTGCCGACCCTTGGTACGGCAGATCGAGGAGCGTGCGCGTGTTCAACCGGAACCGATGTCTTCGACAGCTTGCGGCGATCACGTCCATAAGCTTGGTGGCCGGGTGCGGCGTTCTCTCCCCGGGATCGTCCGACGACGAGGGACCGATCGTGGTGGGCACCACCAGTGCCCCCAGCACGCTGGACCCGGCCGCCTCCTGGGACGGCTCGTGGGAGTTGTTCCGCAACATCTACCAGACGCTGCTGGGCTATCCCACCGGCTCGGTCACCCCGAAGCCCGACGCCGCCAAGAGCTGCGCGTTCACGGACGGATCCAATCGCACCTACCGCTGTGTGCTGCGTCCGAACATGAAGTTCTCCGACGGGGACCCGCTCGACGCCCGGGCGGTCAAGCACTCCATCGACCGGATCAGGAAGATCGGTGTCCGCGGAGGCCCGGCCGGCCTGCTCGGCAGCCTCGACCGGGTCCAGGCGCTGAGCGAGCGCGAGGTCGTCTTCCACCTCAACAAGCCGGACGCCACGTTCCCGTTCGTCCTGGCCACGCCGGCGATGTCGATCGTCGACCCCGACGACTACCCCGCCGACGCCCTGCGCAAGGACAACAAGGTCTTCGGGTCCGGGCCCTACAGCTTGCGGTCCTACAAGGAGGGCCAGCAGGCCGAACTCGTCAGGAACGATCACTACGACGGCTTCGCCGAGCGCAAGAACAGCGCGGTCACGATCCGTTACTTCCCGAGCTCGGCCCAGATGGTCAAGGCCCTGAGGGACAAGAAGATCGACGTCACCTACCGCGGCCTCGCCGCAGCGGACATCGTCGCGCTCCGGGGGCAGAGCTCCAAGACGGACCTCCAGCTCATCGACGGCACGGGCACCGAGATCAGTTACCTGGTCTTCAACCCGAAGGACAAGTGGGCCGGGAAGCTCGCGGTCCGCAAGGCGATCGCCCAGGTCGTCGACCGGCCGGCCATCACGCACAAGGTCTACAAGGGCACCGTCGACCCGCTCTACTCGATGGTCCCCGCCGGCCTGATCGGGCACACCACCGTCTACTTCGACGACTACGGCAGCCCGAGCGCGCCCAAGGCCCGCAAGATCCTGCGGGACGCGGGCATCAACGAGCGTGTCCCGCTCACGCTCTGGTACACGACGGACCGCTACGGCTCCGAGACGGCCCCGGAGTTCCGCGAACTCAAGAGCCAGCTCGAACGCTCCGGCCTGTTCACCGTCACGCTCAAGAGCCGCCCCTGGAAGACCTACGAAGCGGGCTACCGCGACGGCGAGTACCCGGTGTTCGGCCGAGGCTGGTTCCCCGACTTCCCGGACGCCGAGAACTTCATCGCGCCCTTCGTCGGCCAGCAGAACGCGCTCGGTACGCCCTATCCGGCACCGCGGATCACCGACGAGCTGCTGCCCGAGTCGCGCGGCGTCAGCGACCGGGGGGCGGTGGTCAAGGAGTTCGAGCAGGCCCAGCAGATCCTCGTCGACGACGCCCGGCTGCTGCCCCTGTGGCAGGGCAGGCAGTACGTGGCCGCGAACGAGGAGATCTCGGGCGCCGAGCGGGCCCTCGACCCGTCGACGATCATGACGATGTGGGAGCTGGACCGTAAGACCAGCTGGTAGCGGACCCGGGGACCGGTTGCCCGGAGAACAGGGCAACCGGTCGGTGACGCGGGGGACGGGAACCGATTGTCAGTGGGCGACGGTAGGTTCTGTGGTCTGGAAGTCACCGCACATCGAAGGAAGTTGACGTGACCGATATCGCCATGCTGCCCGAGTCCTGGCGCGGCGTCCTGGGTGAGGAACTGCAGCAGCCCTACTTCAAGGAACTCACCGAGTTCGTCGAGGAGGAGCGAGCGAAGGGTCCCGTCTATCCGCCGCGGGAGGAGGTCTTCGCCGCGCTCGACGCCACCCCGTACGAGCGGGTGAAGGTGCTCGTCCTCGGTCAGGACCCGTATCACGGCGAGGGCCAGGGGCACGGCCTGTGCTTCTCGGTCCGTCCCGGCGTGAAGACCCCGCCGTCGCTGCGGAACATCTACAAGGAGATGAAGGAGGAGCTGGGCACCCCGATCCCGGACAACGGGTATCTGATGCCGTGGGCCGAGCAGGGCGTGCTGCTGCTCAACGCGGTGCTGACCGTCCGCTCCGGCGAGGCGAACTCGCACAAGGGCAAGGGCTGGGAGAAGTTCACGGACGCGGTCATCCGCGCGGTGGCCGACCGCCCCGACCCCGCGGTCTTCGTGCTGTGGGGCAACTACGCGCAGAAGAAGCTCCCGCTGATCGACGAGGAGCGGCACGTGGTGGTGAAGGGGGCACACCCCTCACCGCTGTCCGCGAAGAAGTTCTTCGGCTCGCGTCCCTTCACGCAGATCGATGAGGCCGTGGCCGCCCAGGGCCATGAGCCGATCGACTGGCGCATCCCGGACCTGGGCTGACGCCGAGCCGCTGGCCAGGACCGTCACCGGCCTGGCCCAGCGGCGTACGGGGGCGCCTGAGCGGGATTGTCAGCGGCTCCGGCTAGCGTCGTGAGGGACAGTGACGAGCCTGGAGGACGCGGTGGCGGAGCAACAGGAGCAGGCGGCGCCGGACGCCATGATGACCCGGATCGGACAGGCCGTCATGCTGCACCACGCCGGTGACCGCGAGGAGGCCCGCGGTCGTTTCCTGGACCTGTGGGGCGAGATCGGCGAAGGCGGCGACGCCCTCCACCGCTGCACGCTGGCGCACTACATGGCCGACACCCAGGACGACCCCGCGGACGAACTCGCCTGGGATCTGCGGGCCCTGTCGGCGGCCGAGGAGCTCACCGACGACCGGATCGCCGAACGCCACCAGTCCCTCGCCGTCCGCGCGATCTACCCCTCACTCCATCTGAACCTCGCCGCCGACTATGTGAAGCTCGGCCGCTCGGAGGCCGCCCGTACTCATCTGCGCCGGGCCCGTGGCGCGGTCGGCGTCCTCGGGGACGACCGATACGGGGACGGCGTCCGCGCGGCGATCGGCCGCCTGGAGCTTCGCCTCAAGGGCACCGGCAACCCCGTGGAGACCGGCGGAGCCGACCGCTTCGGCAGCCCCGGCGGCGAGACGCTGGGGCCGCCCAGACAGCGGCCCTGAACCCTGTCCCGCGCCGCCCCGGCGCGTCGCCTCGAACGCCGCCTCTCCGGGGTGTCTCGCCGACTGCCCGACCGACCGCCGACCTGGCCCGCGACCTGCTCCGCGACCTGTCCCGCGACCTGCTCCGCGACCTGTCCCGCGGCCGGGCCGCGACCCGGACCGGGTGCGGCGGGGCGCGTCAGCGTCCGTACGTCTTTGCGCAGATGACCGACTCCGGGCTGTCCGCCGTCCAACCCCCGTACTTCCTGCCGAGGGCGCAGAGATCGGACCTCTTCGGCAGGTCGGAGGTGCCGGGCGGGCGGGCGGCGCGGGGTTTCGGGTGCCGCGGCTCGGTATGCGGGGCCGGGCGGGAGCGCTGCGGAGGGGGCGCGGGTGCCACGGCCTGCGGTGCCTGGGGCGGGGGAGTCGCCCGGTGCCGGGCCGCCGCGTCGGGTGAAGGCTTCCGTGAAGGGCCGACGCGCTCCAGTGCCTCCCGCGCCGGCGCCTGCACGATCTGAGGCTCCGCCCTGCTGTCCGGACGGGGCACGCCGGTCCCGGACGGGGCGGAAGGAGAGCCGGAGGCGGGCACCGGCTGGACGGTCATACAGCCCGAGAGGGCGCTGACTGCCACGGTGACCAGGAGCGTTGCGGTCGTCGTCGTTCGATACACCCACACAACTCTGCTGGTTCCGGACCGCTTTGGGGAGCGGAGAAGCCCAGGATGCCCCGCACGAGTGATCCTTACGCTCCGACGGCGGGTGCGGAGACCGGCGAGCTGACCCGCTCCCAGGGTACGCGCCGTCGGCCGGGGCGGGGCCGGAGCCTCCGGACAGCTCGGCGACTCGGCGACGCCGCGCACGCCATGGCGCCGGCCCTCGGATGGGGCGCACGCCATGGCGCCGGCCCTCGGACAGGGCGGGAACCAGGCGGCCGTCGAGGACGCGATCGTGCCGGCCCACCCCACCGAAGCGGCACGGGGCGCCGACCCGGCCGCCTCCTCGGCGGACCGGGGACGCCGTACGGCCGCCATCGCCCGAAAGGCCTTCAGGCGGCCCGGACGAACAGGATGGGCAACCGTGCCGGAGTCCCCCCGCGCAACACGGCGATCACGGCCTTGTCCACGGCGGGGCCCGCGCTCTTCCCGCGCAGCTTCGACGGAATCGCCGACCGGCGCCCGCCGCAGCCGCCGTATGCTTCCGACGGGACCCGCGTCGGCAACTGAAGGAGATCTCCGTGAAGGTCGGCTGCATCGGACTCGGCGACATCGCGCAGAAGGCGTATCTGCCGGTTCTCGGTGTGCAGCCCGGGGTCGAACTGCATCTGCAGACCCGGACGCCCGCCACACTCGACCGGGTCGCCGACAGCCTTCATCTGCCGCCGACGCAGCGCCACACCGACCTGGCGGACCTGCTGGCACAGGACCTCGACGCGGCGTTCGTGCACGCGGCCACCGTCGCCCACCCCGAGATCGTCACGCGCCTGCTGGAGGCGGGCGTACCGACGTACGTCGACAAGCCGCTCGCCTACGAGCTGACCGAATCGGAGCGGCTGGTACACCTGGCGGAGGAGCGGAACGTCAGTCTCGCGGTCGGATTCAACCGGCGCCACGCGCCCGGATACGCGCAATGCGTCGAGCACCCGCGCGAGCTGATCCTCATGCAGAAGAACCGCACAGGGCTGCCCGAGGACCCCCGCACGATGGTCCTCGACGACTTCATCCACGTCGTCGACACCCTGCGCTTCCTGGTGCCCGGTCCGGTCGACGACGTGACGGTGCGCGCCCGTGCCGAGGACGGGCTGCTGCACCATGTCGTGCTCCAGCTCGCCGGAGACGGATTCACCGCCCTCGGTGTGATGAACCGGCTGAGCGGGTCGAGCGAGGAGATCCTCGAGGTCTCCGGCCAGGACACCAAGCGACAGGTGGTCAACCTCGCCGAGGTGATCGACCACAAGGGGCAGCCGACCGTGCGACGGCGCGGGGACTGGGTGCCGGTGGCCAGACAACGCGGCATCGAGCAGGTGGTCCTCGCGTTCCTCGACGCCGTGCGCGCGGGAAAGGTGCTCAGCGCCCGGGACGCGCTGGCGACTCATGAGCTGTGCGAGCGGGTGGTACGAGCGGTTCAGGAGCAGTCCGCCGCAGCCTGAACGCCCGCGCGCCCTCCGTCACGCACAGCGCCGCCAGCACCAGCAGGGCCGCGTGCACCGGCCAGTCGCCCAACCGGACGTACGGCGTGACGCCCCGGGCCACCGGTACCTCGTACACCGTCGCCCTGCTCGCGCCGGTGCCGAGCCAGGAGCCGATGCGCTCACCGCTCGGGCCGTAGACGGCGGAGACGCCGGTGAGCGTCGCGTGCACCATGGGGCGGCCGGTCTCGGCGGCGCGCAGCGCGGCGAGCGAGGCATGCTGCTCGGGCGCCCAGCTGCGCTGGAAACTCGACGTCGAGGACTGGGCCAGCAGCACCTCGGCGCCGTCCTGGGCGAGGTGGCGGCTCATGTCGGGGAACGCCGTCTCGAAGCAGACCATCGGCCCGACGCGCAGCCCGTGTCCGGCGTTCATCACCACCTGCTCGGTGCCCCGCATACGGTCCTCGCCGGCCGCCTTGCCCACGGAGGTGGCCCAGCCGAGCAGGGAACGCGCGGGAACGTACTCGCCGAACGGGACCAGCCGCATCTTGTCGTAGCGGTCGCCGGTCGGACCCTGCGGCCCCACCAGGACCGAGCTCTTGTAGATGCCGGGCCGGTCGGAGCGGCGCGCGTCGACGTTCACCATGATGTCGGCGCCGACCTCCCGGGACAACGCCGCGACACGGTGCGCCAGATCGGGCCGGTCGGCCAGGTCGAATCCGACGCTGCTCTCGCCCCAGACGACCAGGTCGGCGCCCCGGCCCGCGAGTTCCCGGGTGAGCGCCTCCTCGCGCGCGAACCGCTTGTCGCCACTCGCGCTGCCGTCCACGACACCGGGCTGCACGACGGCGATCCGTACCCGGCCGTCGACATCCGGGCGCGGCGACCACACCCAGGCCGCCGAGGTCGCGGCGGCCGTCGCGACCAGTCCGGCCACGGCGGGCATACGGGACTCACGCACCGAGACCAGCACGGCGACCGCGACGTTGACCGCCACCACCAGGAAGCTGAGCAGCCACACCCCGCCGACCGAGGCCAGCCGCAGCGCGGGCTCCACCTGCCACTGGCTCGATCCCAGCAGACCCCACGGACCGCCCAGGCCCTGCCAGGAACGGGCGAGTTCCACCATGAGCCACCCCGACGGCAGGACGAGGAGGGCGGCGCCGACCTGGCCCGGTGACGGGACGCCCGCCAGGAACCGCCGGACGAGCCAGCCCCACGGCGCCCACAGCGCGCCGAGCAGCGCCGCTATGACCACCGTGAAGACATGCAGGCTCGGCAGCAGCCAATGGTGCACGGCCAGCATGAAACCGAGTCCGCCGAGCCAGCCGTCGTACGCGGCACGCCGGCTCGTGGGAGCCGAGCGGGCCAGCAGGATCCAGGGCACGAGCGCGACGTACGCGAACCACCACCAGGACGGCGCGGGGAAGGCGAGCATGGGCAGCGCGCCCGCCAGCGCGGCGACGACGCCGCGCCGCCAAGGGGAGACCAGCCATCGGCCGAATCCAGCGTCGGGCCTCTTCATCCTTCGCCTCCCTCCCCGGTGGTCCCTCCAGTGTGCGCGTCGGCGGCGATCTCCGACAGGGGGCAATGAGACCGGGAGGGGGCGCGTCCACGGGGGAGCGCCCCAGGTGGGGTGACTCAGGTGCTCGCGGGTGCGTGCCGGGGCTGTGGCATCCGGCGCCACTTCTCCTGGACGACCACCTGGCGCAGCCGCCAGCCGTCGTCGGTCCGCAGCAGACCGAAGGCGTACCGCCCACCGCACACGAAGTCGGGCGCGGTGGATTCGCCGTCCTGTCCCGCGAACCTCATCGGATTGATGTAGTCCGCCTGGACCCGGGCCGTGTCGCCGGAGTCCTGATCCAGCACGCCGAACCGCAGGCGCCGGTTGACGATCAGATGCTGGCGCATCGCGAACAGTTCCATGCTCTGCGACAGCCACCCGGTGACCTCGGTGGCGTCGCCCTCGATACCGCCGGCCGAACGGTAGTCGGCCCGTCCGTCCGACGTGAACAGCCCTTGGTACCCTTCCCAGTCGCCGTCGTCCACTGCCACCGCGTACGCGGTGACGATCTCGTCCACGGCGAACCGGTCCAGCACGGTCGCGAGCTCCACACGCTGCGTCATCGGCTCAGTGTTGGCCACGGGGCTTGCCACGCCAAGAGGCTGGTCGGGGATATTCGATGTCCGGGGGATTCGGTCTGCCGTACCAGGAGGCTTTTATGGCACGTCCGGTCACGATCGTCACGGGTGGCAGCCGGGGGATCGGAGCCGCAGCCTGTGTCCGACTCGCGGCGGACGGGCATGACGTGGTGGTCGGCTATCTGAGCGACGCCGAGGCCGCCGAGCGGACCGCGACCGCCGTCCGCGCGGCCGGGGCGCGCTGTGTCACGGTGCGCGTGGACACCTCCGACGAGACCGACGTCGAGCGGCTCTTCGACACGGCCGCGGACCGGGTGGGCCAGGTGACCGGGCTGGTGAACAACGCCGGGGTGACCGGACCGCTCGGACGGCTCGCGGACACCGACCCCGCCGACCTGCGGCGCGTGATCGAGGTCAACCTGCTGGGCACGCTGCTGTGTTCGCGTCGCGCGGCCCGGTCCATGGCCGCCCTCGGAGGCGGCGCCATCGTGAATGTGTCCTCGGCGGCCGCCACGCTCGGCAGTCCCGGGGAGTTCGTGCACTACGCGGCGAGCAAGGCCGCCGTCGACGCGCTGACCACCGGACTCGCCAAGGAACTCGGTCCCGACGGCATCCGCGTCAACGCGGTCGCTCCCGGCATGATCGACACCGAGATGCACGCGGCCATGGGCGACCCGGGCCGCGCCGAGCGTGCCGCCTCGTCGATTCCGCTGCGCCGCGTCGGCCGGGCCGAGGAAATCGCCGCCGCCATCGCGTGGTTGATGTCGCCCGACGCGTCGTACACGACGGGGGCGGTGCTGCGGGTGTCCGGCGGGCGGTGAGCCCCGGCCGTTCTCCGGCGTCCAAGTCGACGTATCGGTGGGGTGGTTGTCCCGGCAGGCCGGGACGGCCTCACGCCGCCTCGATGATCTCCCCGCGGATCGCCTCGGCCCACTTCACGACCAACAGCTCATACTCCGCCCGCTCCTGTGCGGACAGGGAGCCGCCCGCTCGCGTCCACAGGGCGCGGATCTGTTCGTTCAACGCGGCGGCAGACCGCACGGAACCAGACGGAGTGAAATCGGGGGACATGCGCACCAGCCTAGGGGCAAGGACTGACACTGCGCTACCGGGCGGCTACGCAAGTCGTATGCCCTTCGTCACGGCGCACGCGACCGACGCCCCGCCGTTCGTCCGACTCAGCGCGCAGGGGCTTCGGTTGCCTCGGGCGGCGGCCCGGGGCACTCGACGATGCCGACGGGGAGCCGGGGGTCGAGTTCTCGCCGCCCGGGCGATGCGCTCACGTTCTGCGAGATCGTCCCCGGGCGGACGCGCCCGCCGCCATCGTCCGCGCCGGCGGCGTGTGGACACGCGGATGCTGTCGCCCGGGGCGCTCCGGGGCTTCCGCTGCGGGCTCAGCCCTTCGGCACGCCCGCCTCCGGCCGTTCCGCCCACACCTGCGCGGCGAGCGCATCCGCCTCGTCCTGAGGGATCCCGGCCTTCACCAGGATGATCCCGCGGCTGCCATCCGGAAACTTCACACTGCGCGCTTCCATGCCCAACCGGCCCAGCGTTGGCTCCTTCGGCATGCTCCACCTCCAGTCGTGGAGACCACGCTAAAGCGGCCCCACCGCAGTCGGCAGAAAATGTTCGGCCAGACGGCCTACTGCCCCCTCACCTGGTACATCGCCCGTGGCACGCCGGGCGGAACCGGGCTCTCCGGCCTGGGCATCGCCCACCCGACCAGGGCCGAGCCCGCGGCACGGACAGGAGCAGACGGCCGCCCCGACACCGCACCGCCCCGCGGCACGGACAGGAGCAGTCTGCCGCCCCGACGACGCGCCACTCCGCGGCACGGAAAGGAGGAGACTGCCGCACCACCGCTCCGGCCGGAGCCGGAGCGGTGGCCGAAGGTGTCGGGAGCTCCACGTCCACAGAAGCCGTGCGGTTGCGCGCGGTCCCGGTCGGCCGCCGACGACGGTGGCGAGCGAAGTCGTCCATTCCGCGACGGCCAGCGCATAACGTTCCTCATGCGGGCTTCGGTCGAGGTCGCGATGGTGCGTGACGAGGAATCAGTGGGGGGCGAGTGATCACTCCAGCACCGCCGAGGCGGGCATGCGTCCGCTACGGCGCCGATGGGGTCAGGTGTGGCAACGCCACGAACCGGGCCGACGGCTGGTGCGGACAGTGCGAGGGGTACACGACACCCGAGCCGCCGACCACCGACGCCGAGGCCAAACCGCGTCGCTCCGCCTGGCGTTGGGGACCCGGGGACTGGAAGCCCGCCCCCTTGGGGATGGACTCCGACGAGGCGTACGAGATCGACGTCACGCCAGGGGCTGTGGCCACCTATGCCAAGGTCCACGCGGTCGAGCCGCAGAACGCGGAGACCGAGATCCGATCGCTGTTCGAAGATCTCATAGCCGACCAGGCGGCCACGGAGCGGAACGAGGCAGGCGCCTGGCGCGTCTACTTCCCGAAACACGGCTACGGCCTGCTCATCAGCGAGGATCGCAGCCACATCCTTCGGTACTGCACCCGGCACATGGAACGGACCTGGGCCCAGTACCGGACCGGCGTCGCCTCCCGCATCGCCGGACCGAACCGCATGCCCGCCTGGAAGCGCGAGGGAGTGGCGAGGCACATCGACCTCGCGGTCGGGGGGAAGGTCGTGGACCTCTACGCCCGGCACAAGCTGGGTCTCAAGGTCACGTCGGAGAACATCGACGAAGTGGCGCGGCGGCTCGCCGCCCATGTGAACGAGAACGTCCTGCCTCAGTGGCGGCACGGTGACGACGAGTCGATCGACGACGGAGGCGGCAACACCTGGCGCCTTGTCCGCGACGACGAGCACCCCGGCGGACTGATCCTGGCCACCTACGCCAGCGGCGACACCTCTCCGCGGGACCGCGGTGAGACGCCATGAGCACGGACTCCGCGCCTGACGAGCCAGTGGACATCGCATCGGTGGAGGACGACGAGGTCCCGCAGTAGACGGCGACGGCGTCGGGCGCCGGTATCAGGACCTGGCCGGTTCACCGGTGCGCCCGGGCCCGCACGGCGCGTGGCTCATCGGGCCTGCTCGTGTCCGGTGAACATGTTGATCAGGCCGTGGGGCGCGTTGTCGCCGAAGAGGAGCTCGTGGAGTTCGGCGCCGTCGGTGGCGGCCGCGGCGCTGCGGGGGAACAGGGCCCGCTCGTACGCGGTGAGCGCGGCCTCGGGGTCGTCGGGGTGCGCGGCGATGGCCTCGCCGAGTTCGGCGCCGTCGTACATGGCCAGGTTGGCGCCTTCGCCGTTCGGGGCCGAGAGGTGGGCGGCGTCGCCGAGCAGGGTCACCCCCGGCACCCGGTCCCACCGGTGCTCGTCGGGCAGGGCGTTGAGAGTGCGCAGGACCGGCGCGGTCTCACCGTCGGTGATCAGCGCGGTGAGCTCCGGGGCCCAGCCGTCGAACTCCTGCGCGATCCGCGCGGTGGCCGCGGCGGAATCGGTGAAATCGATACCGGCGAACCAGTCCTGCGGTTCGGAGAGCGCCACATAGGTGTGGAGGGTCCCGCCGCTCTCCCGGTGAGCCTGGATTCCCTTCCCCGTGGTGAGCGCGAACAGTGCTCCGGCGCCGACCGCCTTCGCGCCGGCCGGGTGCCGGGTGTCGGCGTCGAACAGGTAGGTCTCGATGAACGACCGGCCGATGTACTCGGGTGTCGCGTCGGAAAGCAGCGGCCGGACCCGTGACCACGCGCCGTCCGCGCCGACCAGCAGGTTCGTGACGGCGGTGCCGCCGTCGGCGAAGGTCACCTCGTGGCGCCCCTCGCCGAGGGTGCGGACGCCGCTGACCTTGTGGCCCCACCGGACGGTGCCGGCCGGGAGCGAGTCGAGCAGGAGCCGTCGCAGCTCGCCGCGCAGCACCTCGGGGCGTCCACGCGTGCTGTCGTCGTCGTACAGCACGGTTCCGTCCGAGGCGAGGACCCGTGTCGCCTCGCGGCCCTCCAGGATGATGCCGCGGAACTCGTCCATCAGGTCCGCCGCCCGGAGAGCCGATTGGCCGGTGTCGTCGTGGATGTCGAGCATGCCGCCCTGCGACCGCTGGCTCGGAGAGGTCTCCGCCTCGTAGATCGTGGCCGGGATTCCGTGGACGTGCAGGACGCGGGCGAGCGTGAGGCCGCCGAGTCCGGCGCCGATGATCGTGACGGGAGTGGTCATGGTGCTTCCTTCCTGATCGCGGACCGCTCGGCGGACACCTCCACCTGGCGGGTCACCTTCTGGAACGTCGTTCCAGCCACTCCAGGATGGAACGGTGTTCCATTCCCTGTCAAGCTGGAACGGCGTTCCAAGGTCCGTCTAGGATGGGGGCATGGCAACGCGAACGCGCCGGTCACAGCGGCGCACGGAGGCGCTCTCACGGGAGAGCATCGTCGAGGCCGCCGTCGAGCTGCTCGACGGCGCGGGCGAGGGCGGGCTGACGTTCCGGGCCCTGGCCGAGCGCCTCGCCACCGGGCCCGGGGCGATCTATTGGCATGTGGTGAACAAGGGTGAGCTGCTCGACGCCGCGACCGACGCGGTCGTCGCCGCCGCTCTGGCCGTCGAGCCCGCCGAGTCCCCGGGCTCGCCGCGGGACGAGATCCGCGGCGTCGCGCTCGGTCTGTTCGACGCGATCGAGGAACACCCGTGGCTCGCCACGCAGCTCTCGACGCATCTCTCCCGCAGCCCCTGGGGCTCGGTCACGCCGCGGATCTTCGAAAGCGTCGGTCGGCAGGTCCCCGCGCTGGGCGTGCCCCAGGACGGCTGGTTCACGGCGACCTCGGCGTTGGTGCACTACATCCTCGGCGCCGCCGGCCAGAACGCCGCGAATACCGCGAGCGCCCGCACTCTCGGGGCCGGGGTGGGCCGCACCGAGTTCCTCGACTCCGTATCGAAGGCGTGGGAAGCGCTCGACCCCGCCGACTACCCGTTCACCCGGGCCGTCGCGGACCAGCTGCGCGACCACGACGACCGCGAGCAGTTCCTCGCCGGCATCGACCTCGTCCTCACCGGCATCACCGCCGGCCGGCTTCCCGGTGAATAGTAGTGCTTCGTTACGTTGAGTGATCTCGGCTGAGTGTGGGCAGCTTCCCGGAATGAGGTTGGGGGAAGTGGACCGGCTCCGGGGTGAGTTGG